>CAJXSA010000108.1 GCA_913060595.1 uncultured Ignavibacteria bacterium | reverse complement strand
CGGAAAAATGAAACGCCTGCTGAACCACCGCGTCCCGATAGAAGCGCGATTCGGGCGGCACCGCGGCAAAAGACGCCATGGCGCGGTCGGCATCCTCCAGCTCGCCATAGGCGACACCCAGCAGGTAATTCAGATCGGCCAGATCCGGGCGGGAACGCAGGATTTCTTCCAGCAAGAAAACCGCCTCCGGGTGGCTGCCGGGTTCGATGTATGCTTTGAAGATCGTGCGCACAAGCTCGTTTTCGGGAGTGGCGGCGAGTCGAGCGATAGCCCGGCGTGCCTGCTCGTCCTGGCCGATGCGATGCCGACGGATCCGCTGAATCCGAATGTGCCGAACGACAACACCACGGCCCGCATCGTCGACGTGACAACACCGGGACAGGAGTTCAGTGTCTGGAGCAGGACGCCGCAGCTGGGCAACAGCATTCTCGAATCCATCGATCAGGACAATTTCGTTTCGGACGTCGACGTCAGTGTCGCTGTGTGGGAGACGCCCGTCGGCACATGGGAAAATGACGTTCGTCTTTATGTCCTCATGTCCAACAACGGCGTCGCATGCTACCGGGCCCGACCGACCGCGGTGCAGCTCTCCGCGTTTGACGCCGTGCACGAAGACGGGTTCGTACACCTGCGCTGGCGCGTCGAGAGCGAGCAAGCTTCCCTGCGCTTCATCATTCAGCGCGCGCCGGAACAGGACGGTCCGTGGACGGAGATCGGCAGCGTCCTCGCGCGCGGCACCTCGCATGAGGCGGCGTGGTATGCGTATGACGATCCGCTCGCAGGTGTCCCTGCAGCGGACGGCGCGTTGTGGTATCGACTGGTGGAAGAGGACCTGAACGGGGGACGGACGGCGTACCACTCCCTTCGTGTTTTCATCGGGATGGTCGCCCGGACACCGCGTCTCGACATCCTGCCGCATCCTCTCTCAGCCGGCAGCGATGCCGTCACGGTGCAGATATACAGTGTACAGGAGACCGATGCGACGATGGAACTCTACGATGCGCTCGGCAGACGGGTCGCCGTCCGGGAGAAGATTTCCCTGCTGGAGGGCGGCAATCGTCACACACTGCGTGTCCCTGCGCTGCGCCGCGGTCTGCACGTCCTGATCGTTCGGAACGGGGACGGAATTACCCAGCAGCAGCGTGTGCTGGTTCTCTGATCGCGGGATTGCCCTTGCCTCCTTTCCCGCGACGCAAAACGGGCCGCCTCCTTCGGGAAGCGGCCCGTTTTCACATTCATGCGGAACCTGATCCTACTCCATGATCAGGCGCTGCACTTCGGTACGCTGCCCGGATCGCAGCAGAACGAAATACATGCCGGGCGGCATGCCGTGTCCGTCGAAACGCAGCAGCGTATCGCCGGCGGGCAGGATGCCGTCGTGCAGCGTCGCGACGCGGCGGCCGAGCATGTCGTGCACGGCGACGACGGCGGATGCGCCGGCGGCCGCGGTGACGGGAAGGACGGCGACGCCGTCACGGCCGGGGCGGTAGGGCTGCGGATAGCCCGCGCCCAGCGTCACTGTTCCCGGTGCGGGCGTGAGTGCAGCCACGTCCACCGTGCGATAGGAAATTTTCTTGAGAATGATGCCGCGCGGATCCATGTAAAAGCTGCGGACATCGCCGGAGGGCACGTCGTTGAAAGTGAATTCCTGGAAGGTGACGGCCCGGGTGTCGAGTCGATGCCGCACGGTGTCGCCTTCGGTGGTGACGATCATCACGTCCATCGGCATGGCGTACAGCGGGAACTGCGTGCTGTCCTGCGTCTGCAGCAGGCGCAGGCGCAGCGGCACGCTGCCGTCGTCTTCGAGCACGCGCTGTATGGTATAGTCCGGCCAGCCGGCGGAATACACCCAGGGCTGGAAAAACCAGTCCATCTCCGTACCGTGATATTCTTCCATCACCTCCTGCAGATCTTCGGTCGACGCGTTCCCGTACGCGTGGCGCGTGGCGTAGGCGCGCAATCCGTCGAAGAACGCGCTGTCGCCCATGACATCGCGCAGCATGGCCATGACCACGCCGCCCTTGTGATAGATGGTCGCGGGGTAGTTCGAGGACGGGCGTTCGCGCGGGAAGTCGTGCAGCGGGAACACGCCCTCGCTGCGCGCGTCGTTGATGCGGTAGCGCTGCGCGGTCTCGCGGAGGTTTTCGAGATAGGCCTGTTCGCCGCCGCGGTGTTCGTCGTAGAGCATTTCACTGAAGACGGCGAAACCCTCGTTGAGCCAGGCGTCGCCGAAGTCGCGGCAGGTCACCAGGTCGCCCCACCACATGTGCGCGAGTTCATGCGCAGCGGTGCTGCCTGCTTCCTGCAGTCCCGTGAACAGCTGTGCGGCGTAGCTGATCATGGTCTGATGTTCCATCGATCCGATGGGCGTGATGCAGTAGCCGACCTTGTCGAACGGGTACGCGCCGAAGCGCGTGGTGAACGCGTCCATCATCCCCGGAACCGTCGAGAAATAGCTGATGGCGCGCAGCGAATCCGCGCGCGGCACGTAGTACTGCATGGGGATGCTGTTCCAGCTGTCCTCGACCACCGCGTAGTCGCTGATCGCGTATGTGAAGAGATACGTCGCGGTGGGATGGTCCTCCACCCAGCGGTAGGCCGTGTAACCGGAGGGGGCGGGGGGACGTTCGGTGAGCAGGCCGGTGCCCGCAACGACCTGGCCTTCCGGCACCTCGAAGGTCACGTCGAATGTCGCCTTGTCGGACGGGATGTCGTTCGACGGCAGCCAGCGGCGCATCATCGAAACTTCGGGAGCGGTGAAGCCCACGCCCATGAAATACGTGACGTCACCCCAGTGGCAGCCGCCCCAGGGCAGCACGCCGCCCTCGTTGCCGGGCTGTCCCTCGTACGCAATGCGCACCGCAACGGTGTCGCCCGGCGGCAGCGACGCGGGGAGGGTGACACGCAGGAGGGCGTCGTCGTAGCTGTACACGGCGGTGGCGCCGCCGACCTCGACGGAGAGGACGTCCATGTTCACCAGGTCGAGCGTGATTTCGTCGAGGCTGCCGCGGGCCGCGTTGCGCATCGTGACGTCCGCCTGTCCGTGGAGCATGCGCGCCTCGATGTCGAAGCGGAGCACGGCGCGATAGTGCACGACATCGATCAGGCCGGACTCGGCCAGGGCAGATACCGACAGGAAGCAGAAAAGCGTCAGTGATAGAACGAAGCGTTGTCGCATGTGAATACGCATATTGTGGAAATTACAGATAACAAATTTCAGATCGCAGATTACAGATTATAGAATGCAGATACCTCACTTCGCCTTTTCTGTAATCTGCAATCTGACATCTGACATCTGACATCTGACATCTGACATCTGATATCTGACATCTGTCATCTGTCATTTTTAAAGACGCTGTCCGATATGCCCTTGTTGACGACGTAATTGGTGTAGCGCAGGGAGATGCGGGCTTTTCCGTCGTTGTTGTCGCCGCGGGGTTTTGTCCCCGGGCGGCGCATGCGCATCGGGGCGTCCATGGTGATGTCGATGGCGGAGGGCAGCCAGTATTTCCCCTGCACTTTCGTGTAGGTGAATTCAGCCTGTGCCGATGCCCCCTGGCCGGGATCGGCGTCCATGCGCAGCACCACGTCGCGTGCGGGGTCCACGTACAGCATTGCACGCTGCAGGCGCACGCTGTCGTCACGCGCGAGCAGCTTCAGCTTCACGCAGGACACGCCTGCGATTTTTTCTTTCCCCTGTATGACGGCGTCGAACTGTTCCTTTTCGAACATGTCCGGGTGAAAGCCGACCGCGTCGCGCGGCAGCATGGCGAAGCCGTCGCTTTCGATGTGCATTCTGTCCGGTTTCTTGAAGTAGACGGTGGCCTTCATTTCCGGGACGCTGAGTCCTTTCATGTCGACGCTGGCCGTGATATCGGCGCGGTAATCGTTGATGCGCGCATAGACGGCCTGGATGCGGTCGAGCAGTGCGTAGGCGTCACCCTGTGCCGCGGCGGGAATGCTTCCGGCGGCGCAGAGGACTGCGGTGAGGAGTATGATTCGTACGCTTCGCATGCGGGTAATGTCCGATACGTGAAAACAAATGGCAAGTGCGCGGCCAGGCTGCGCACACAGGGCGCGGCCGCGATGTCAGGACAGGATGTCTTTGCGCCGGAAAATGGCCCACGCCGCGGCGAGGAAGACTGCGAGGAACGCGGTAAGCGCAAGCAGGTCCTCCCCGATCGCGGCCCAATCGACGCTGTTGTCGAAGGCCTGGCGCCAGACATCGGTGTAGGTGGTGAACAGCCAGGGACGCAGGTTCTCGAAGAATTCGAACGGCAGGTTGCCGAGCACGAAAAAGAGGATGATGACGGCGAACGATCCGACGATGGGGCCGATGGCGTTTTCCACGAATGTGCTGAACAGCATGCCGAGCGCGGCGACGATTGTCATCGCGTACCCGGCCAGCGCATAGGCGAGCAGGAAGCGCCACCAGAGTTCGGAGGCGGCGAGAACGGCGATGCCGTCTTCACGGAGAATGAACATGTCGCCATGTCCGAACCATGCCAGGCCAAGTCCGACGCTGAGCGCCCCGAGAAAGAACACGAGGGAATAGGTGTAGACGGCGGCGCTCGCTGATTTCACGGCGAATATCCGGCTTCGCGACGGGGGACGCGTCATGAGGATGCGGTACGTGCCGCTGGTGGCTTCTCCCGCAAAGATGTCTCCGGCGACGAGCAGAATGAGGAAGGGCACGTGCACGAAGAGCGCGTTCATCACCATGTTGGAAACGAACCAGCCGTTGAACAGCGAGCCGACGAAGACGAAGTTCTGCTGCAGTCCCCGTGTCATGCCGTTGATCATATCGTCCCCGGCGAAAGACATGCCCCAGTATGCGAGCGGGATGAGCACGGCGATAAGGCCGAAGCCGATGTAGGTGCGCAGCTTCCGGTAGGTTTTCAGCAGTTCGTAACGGACAAGTGTCAGCATGCCGCGTCGCTTCCGTGCGTTTACAGTTTCTGTTTTGCCGCGAGGTTCTTCAGCGCGCGGACCTCGTTCTCGTTCAGGTAGCGCCACGCGCCGCGCCGCACACCCCGCAGGTCGAGTCCGGCATAGCCCACGCGGTCAAGCTTACGGAGCGAGTAGCCGAGTGTTTCAAACATGCGTCGCACCTGCCGGTTGCGGCCTTCGTGCAGGACAAGCGCGACAATTTTTCCTTTCGGTCCGTCCATCAGCTCCGCTTCACAGGGCCGCGTTTTGCCGTCCTCGAGTCGCACACCCTCACGAAGGGCCTGTATGTCCTGGGGACGCACGAAGTCGGTCGTTTCCGCGATGTAGGCCTTGTCGACATTGAAGCGCGGGTGCATGAGCACGTTGGCGAGTTCACCGTCGTTGGTCAGCAGCAGCGCGCCCGTGGTGTTGCGGTCAAGGCGGCCGACGGGATAGACGTTGTGTTCGGCGGGGACGAGGTCCATCACCGTGCGGCGGCCCTTTTCGTCGGACGTCGTCGTGATGCAGTCCTTCGGCTTGTTGAGCAGGATGTAGTACAGCTGGTTCTGAATATACACCGGCGTGCCGCGCACGCTGACCTCGTCGCGCTGAGGGTTGACCTTGACGCCCAGTTCGGTGACGACTTTTCCGTTGACGCGCACCACGCCCTGTGCGATGAGCTCGTCGGCCTTGCGCCGCGCGGCGACTCCGGCCTCGGCGAGAAATTTGTTCAGTCGGAGTTCTTGCACCTCGGAACGGACCGCGGCCGTCTGGCGGCGCGGTTTCCCTTTTCCGCGTGACGGGAGAATGCGGTCATGTGTTCTTCTGGCTCCGGACTTGTCTGCGGCGGTGCCACGGGACTGTGCGCCTTCTCCCCGCTGCGTTCCGGTCTTGCCTCCGCGGGTTCCTGGCTTGCCGCCGCGTGCGCCGGGCTTGCCGCCGCGTGCGCCGGGTTTGCCGCCGCGCGTTCCGGGTTTGCCGCCGCGCGTCCCGGGTTTGCTTCCACGTGCGCCGGGCTTTCCGCCGTGCGTTCCTGATGCGCTTCGCTGCGCCGGTCCGTGCGCTGCCGAGCTGCGTCCGCCGGACGGGGAGTGCCGCCGTGTGCCGGAACTGCCCCGGCCGCTGCCATGCGATTCCCCCGGGGCGCTGCGCTTGCGGTTCCCGGAGCTTCCGCGCCTGCCGCGTCCTTCGTCCGGGGAACCGCCGCGACCGCGGTCGTCAGAACCGCCGCGGGACGATCCTCTGCCTCTGTTCCTGTCCTGGCCTGCCATCACTCTCTCTCGTTTTCATCGGGTTCTTCCGCGTCGAATGGATTCTCCACCGGCGCTTCGTCCATGGCGGCGGACACGTCCGTCTCCTCCGCGCTGTCATCCGTTTCGTTGTCGTCATCGGCATCGGGAGCTGCCCCGGCCTGTTCCCCGCCTCCGTCGAACTGCACGTGCAGCACGGGAGGAGCATTCGCCGGGGTGTCGTCGTCTTCCCGCGGTGCGGGACCCGTGTGCACCATGTTTTCGTCCGTGTCCGCAGGCGTTTCCCCGGCAGCGTCGTCGTCATCGGGCGACTCTTCGCGCAGCTGCGCGGTATCGAAGAGGCGCTCGAGCTCCTGGGAAGAAACCCGGGTGAGTTCGGCCGCTTTCATCGGATCCATCTCCTCGATGGGATTGCTGCCGAGTTCTTCCTCGGAGGAGAGCAGGTCCTTGATCTCCCGCGGTTTCGGGAGGTCATTGATGCTGCTCAGGCCGAAATGCTTGAGAAAGGTTTTCGTCGTCCCGTAGAGGAGCGGGCGGCCCGGACTGTCCTCGCGACCCACGATGGAAATCAGGTTCCGTTCGAGAAGCGACTTGACGACGTACTCGGCATTGACCCCGCGGATTCCTTCCACGGCGGGCTTGCTGATCGGCTGGCGGAACGCGATGATGGACAGTGTTTCGAGAGCGGACTGCGTCAGCCGCCGGCGCGAACGCTCGGCGAACAGTTTGCCCACCCAGTTGCCGAAGTCCTTCGTGGTTTGAAAGGCGAAGCCGCCCGCGACTTCCACGATGCGGAAGGAGCGTGCCTGTGCGTCGTATTCCTCGTTGAGAACGTCGATCGCGCGCTTGACGCGGGTGATCGTGAAGGACTTCTTCTTTCGCCGTCGTTTCCCCGGCGCGTCCTCGTCCTCGTCCGTTGCGGTCGCCGTCTCCGGCGCGACGATATCCTTGATCTGCCGGAAGGTGAGCGGTTCGTCCGATGCGAAGATCAGCGCTTCGAGCACCGCCCGGAAATCCGGATCGTCCTCATACTCCTCATCGTCGGCGGCGTCATCCGCGTCGGCATCAATACCCGCGGCGGTATCATCCTGCGCGGCGGTCTCGTCGGTGTTCATCGCATCCGGCACCTCTGTGGCCTCAGGATTCTGCTCCGGCGAGGACTCTGTGTACTCTGTGCCGTCTGTGCCGTCCCCGTTCTGTATGGAGTTATTGTTGTTCTGCATGTTCCTCTGTGTCGGCGGCCTGTGCTGCCGCGGTTTCTGTCCTGATGATTTCGAAGTCATTGAACTGCGCGTGGATTTCCACACGAATGCGCTGCGCGCGTATCAGCTCGAGCAGGGCGATGAAGGTGACGACGACCTGCACCTTGTCCGTGAGGTCCTTCATGACCTCCAGGAAATTGTATTTCCGTCGCGTCTCGAAGCGCTTCATCAGCCAGATGCCCTGTTCCTCGATGCTCCAGGGAATGGCGCGCACCTCGTGCACGGTTTTCTTCGGGATGTTCATCATTGCCTTCTGGAAGGCCTTGATGAGCTGGTACATGGTGACGTCCTGCAGGACGTCCTCGTCCTCCTGCACCGGGGCTTTTTTCTCGTCGTACTTGAAGAGGTTGCGGAAATAGCGTTCGCGCTGATCGCGCTCGAGTTTCTGCAGCTCTTCGGCGGACTCCTTGTAGCGTTTGTATTCGAGCAGACGCTGCGTCAGCTCTGCCCGGGGGTCGATTTCCTCCTCGCCCTCCTCCGTCACCACGCGTGGCAGCAGCATGCGCGCCTTGACCTGCATGAGTGTCGCCGCCATCACGATGAATTCGCCGGCGAGCTCGAGATCGAGCATCTGCATGACGCGGATGTAGGAGAGAAATTCCCGTGTGATGTGCGCGATGGGAATGTTGTATATGTCGAGCTCATCCCGCCTGATGAAAAACAGGAGGAGGTCGAGCGGGCCTTCGAAATCCGGTATTCTGACTTTGAACGTCGCCACGGTCAGCCCAGCTTCATCGCATCGCGGACGGCATGCATGGTTTCTTCGGCACGGCGGCGCGCGCGTGTTTCCCCGTCCTGGAGGATTTCCTCCACCATGTCGGGCCGGGCTTCGTAGCGGGCGCGCTGCTCGCGATGCGGTGCGAGGAAGCTGTCGATGCGTGCGGCACAGCGCTTTTTGCAGTCGACGCAGCCGAGTTCGCCCGATCTGCAGCCTTCCGCGATCTCCTCGGTTTCGGAGGGGTTGAATTTCTCATGATAGGTGTACACCAGGCACACCTCCGGACGGCCGGGATCGTTGCGCCGCACTTTCTGCACGTCGGTGGGCGCCTTGCGCAGTTTCTGCCAGACGGTGTCCGTATCGTCGGAGAGCAGGATGGTGTTGTTCATCGACTTGGACATCTTTTTGTCTTTGCCGTCGAGTCCCGGCAGGCGTGCGAATTTCGTGAGCTTCGGTTCCGGCTCCGGGAAGACCTCGCCCCAGGTGGCGTTGAAGCGGCGGGCGATCTCGCGCGTGATTTCCACGTGCGAGAGCTGATCTTCGCCCACGGGAACGAGATCGCCGCGGTAGAGCAGGATGTCGGCCGCCTGAAGCACCGGGTAGCCGAGGTGGCCGTACGCGATGTTTTCGATGTCGAGATCCCGCACCTGTTCCTTGATGCTGGGATTACGCTCGAGGCGATTTTTCGTAATAAGCATGGAAAAGATCAGGTGCAGCTCGGTGTGCTCCTTGATCTGTGACTGCCGGAAGACCGGACTTTTCTCCGGGTCGATGCCGCCGGCGAGCCAGTCGATCACCATGTCGATGGTGTTCTGATACAGGCCGGAGGTGTCGAGGTTCGTGGTCAGCGCGTGATAATCGGCCACGAGATGGAAATTGCTGTATGCGTCCTGCAGGGCGACCCAGTTTTCGAGTGCCCCGGTCCAGTGGCCGAGGTGCAGTTTGCCGGTCGGACGCATGCCGCTGAGGATTGTTTTCCTGGTTACGTCTGTCATGGGAGCGTGTTTTTGTAGAAAAGATACATTCCCATAAAGATATGAAAGCGCGGGGCAGTTATGAAAGCGCCGCAGGAATCATCGCATGAACAGGTAGGGCTTCCACAGCTCGTCGACGCGCGCGACCGAATGCCGGATGAAGGAGACGTGTGAGGGGCGGCGCGGGACGCTGAGCAGGGTGAAGCCGGCGCGTTCAGGCGTCCGGTTGCCTTTCTTGTTGTTGCAGGACAGGCAGGCTGTGACCAGGTTTTCCCAGCTGTCCGAGCCGCCGCGGGCGCGGGGTATGATGTGGTCGACGGTCAGCTGTGTTCCGGTGCGGCCGCAGTACTGGCAGCGGTGACCGTCGCGGCGGATGATGTTTTTCCGCGAGAGCATGATGCCCTTGTAGGGAACGCGCTTGTAGGTGTTGAGGCGGATGACGCTGGGAAAGGGGTAGGTGCAGCTGACGCTGCGGATTTTCCGGCGGGTGTTCTCCGCCACGATTTCCGCTTTCTGGAGAAAGAGCAGGATCACGGCTTTCTGCACGGAACAGACTGTCAGCGGTTCATAGCTCTGATTGAGAACGAGAACACGGCCGCTGATGGCAGATTTCTTCTTCTCGAGGACTTCGAAGACGGCCTCCGGAAAACTGAATATTGCTGAATAATAGCGCCGCGTCCGATCAAAGGCAATGGCAGGGGAAATGCCCCGAGAAATCAGTGTTCACGCCGCAGGAAGATGCGCCGCAGTTCCGCGGTTTCACTGCCGAGGAAAAAACCGCTCAGGAGCAGTATGCCCGCGAAGCCGGCGAGGATGCCGAGGCGCCAGAGCAGGGAGCCGAGCCAGGCGGGAGCAGGGACGAGGTACCAGAGCAGCGCGCACGCGGCAAGGGAGAGACCGATGCGCAGCAGGCGTGCATACTCCCACGGGACGGGGAAAATGCGTCGCACGGCAACGGCGTAGAAAAGGGAGATGGTAAAGTAGGCGGCGAAGGTGGCGGCTGCTCCTCCGTACATGCCCCAGGCGGGAATAAGCAGGAAATTCGCTGCGATGTTGACCGCCGCACCGCTGGCCGTGGCGGCGAGCACCAGGCGCGTTCGCTTTTCGATGTACAGTCCGGCGTTGAGAATCTGCGCGATGCCGGACCACACGTAGCTGAAGAGGATGATGGGCACGATGCCGATGCCGCCAAGGAAGTCCGGGTTGATCAGCGTTCGTCCGCCGGTGAAGGGGATCGGGATGCGGACAAGGTCGCCGATAAAGAGGCTGAGCGCGAGCACGATGGCGGCGGCGACGAGTACGAAATACGTGAGAATGCGCGCGAAGAGGCGGCGGGTTTCCATGCTGTCCTTCATCTGCAGGTAGAACGGCTGCCAGGCGTAGCGGAACACCGTGACGACGAGCATCATGAAAATGCCGAGCTTGTAGTTGACACTGTAGACGCCCGTGGTCGCTGCCCCGGCGAGTTTGAGCATGATGGGCTTGTCGATGACCTCGACGAGCATGATGGCCACGGCGCCCGGCATGGTGGGGAGTCCGTAGCGCAGCAGATCGCGCAGCAGTTCGCGGTCGATGCGCGCACGGCCGTGGCTGAGAAACACCGGCAGCAGGAGCAGGGTGGAGGCGAGGGAGGCGATCACACCGGAGAGGAAGATGGAGACGATGGACCAGTGCAGGAC
>CAJXSA010000107.1 GCA_913060595.1 uncultured Ignavibacteria bacterium | reverse complement strand
TCCTTACAGCGTTTGCAGAATGTCTTCGAGTTGCTCTTCGTCTTCTACCATGACCTGCCGCGCTTTGCTCCCGTCGTAGGGACCGACGATGCCGGCGGACTCCAGCTGGTCAACGATGCGCGCTGCGCGCGAGTATCCGATTTTGAGGCGCCGCTGCAGCAGGGAAACCGAACCCTGCTGATGACGCACGACGAGGCGCGCGGCCTCGAACATGAGGTCGTCCGTGCCGATTTCGTCCTCGCGCGACCGGCCCTTCTGCTGCGCCCGCACCGAGGGCAGCGAATACGGACGCTGGTAGCCGCGCTGATCGGCGATGAATTCGACCACGCGCTCCACTTCCTCGGTGGAAAGATAGGCGTTCTGTATGCGCACGGGCTTGGGCTGTCCGCCGGCCAGGTACAGCATGTCGCCGTTTCCCAGCAGCTGATCGGCGCCCGGACCGTCGAGCACGGTGCGCGAGTCGATGCGGCTGGCCACCTGGTAGGCGATGCGCGCCGGGAAGTTGGCCTTGATCACGCCGGTGATCACGTCCACCGAGGGACGCTGTGTGGCCAGCACCAGGTGTATGCCGACGGCGCGCGCGAGCTGCGCAAGGCGCGCAATGGGCTCTTCCACTTCCCGCGCCGCAGTGATCATCAGATCCGCCAGCTCGTCGATGATGACGACGATGTACGGCAGCTGGAAATGCTTGATGACCTCGCTGTCGCGCAGCGTGCCGCGCTTCACTTTCTCGTTGTAATCGTCCACATGCCGCACCCCGCCCTTGGCGAGCTTGGTGTAACGCATGTCCATTTCCAGTTCCAGGCTCTTGAGCACGATCACGGCGTTGGCCGAATCGGTGATGATCTCCTCGTCCACGTCGGGACAGGTGGCGAGGAAATGACGATTCAGCCCGCGATACTGCGCCAGCTCGATCTTCTTCGGATCGATCATGACGAATTTCACTTCCTGCGGCTTCATGCGGAACAGCAGGCTGTTGATCATCACGTTGATGCCCACGCTCTTGCCCGATCCGGTCGCGCCCGCGATGAGCAGATGCGGCATTTTCGCCAGGTCGTCGCACATGACGTCGCCGGTGATGGACTTGCCCAGACCCAGCGTCAACCGATGCTTCGACGTGCGGAACTGCGGCGCGCTCACCACGCTGCGGAAGTTGACGAACTCGGGCTGATTGTTCGGGATCTCGATGCCCACGGCGCTCTTGCCGGGAATCGGTGCGATGATGCGTATCCCCTTGGCGGCAAGGGCAAGCGCGAGGTCGTCGGCCAGGGATACGATCTTGCTGATCTTCACGCTGCTGTCCGGCACCAGCTCGAACAACGTCACCACCGGACCCGGCGTCACGGAAATGCTCTTGATGCCGATACCGAACACGGCGAGCTTCTCCTTCACCTGCTCGGCCTTCACCCGCAGCTCCTCGTCGGTCACCGTCTCAACCGTTTCCTGATGGTCGAGCAGTTCCGGCGACGGGTATTCGTAGCGGATGCGTGTCTCCGCCAGTTCCTTGTTGAGCGCGTCGACGTCTCCGCCCTCCGACGCCTCGGACACTTTCTTCGCCACGGCCTGCTGCACGGCCTTGCGCTCGTGCTCGTTGGCCATGACTTCCGACAGCGCGGGCGCACTCTCCGCATCCTTCGCGCCGGCCTCTCCCGACACCGCCCTCTGCGGGGTGGACGACGCATCCGCGTCACGACGCTGCTTCGCCGCGGGCACGTGATCGTCGGCGCCCGCTTCCTCCCGTGCGGCAGTTGCTTTCGCACTTCCCTTCCCCGCGGCCTTTTCCTTCTTGCCGGCATCCCCGCGCAGTCCGCCGAGTATGCCGCTCAGTCCTTCGATCGCATCGCGCGAAATCGTGCCGTTCGAACGCGGCGTAACGCCCTCGTCGGCGTCCCGGTCAGGCACGTTGAAATCCGCCTGCTGTCGCGCTTCCGCACGCTGCCGCGAAATCGACACCTCGGTCGGCGCCGGAGGCGGCGGAATGTCAAGGTCCTTGCGGCGCAGCGTCCGCCGCGGCTTTTTCTCGGCAGGCTCGTCCATCGCAGCCTCGTCGACCGGCAGCTGTTCCCCGCCGGAGGAAGCAAGGGCAGCCTCTCGTTCGGCGCGGAATGCGGAGTTGAGCGCGCCGGCCCGGCCCGTCACCGTCTCGCGCAGCCAGCCGAGCAGGCGGCGGAAACGGTCGAGCGTGGCCTGGATGTCATAGTCGACGACCACCACCGCAAGCACCACCGTGGTGGTGAGAATGACGACGATGCCGCCCGTGGTGCCGATCAGACGGGAAATCAGCCCCGCCACGAAATCGCCGATGTTGCCGGACCAGGACACCGACAGCTCAGGCATCCACGACACCAGGCGCACCAGCCCCAGGAAGGTCGAGAGCAGGAACACCAGCACCAGTCCGTAATTCGTGTAATACGCCAGCGCCCGCAGGTCGCGTCTTCGCAGTATGGACCACCCCCAGAGCATGAGCAGCACGGGAAAGACGATGGCGAAATACCCGAAGGTGATGTTGATGAAGAAATTCGCGATGATGGCGCCGAACAGGCCCAGCCAGTTGGACGTCGTGTCGGCCCGGGCCTGTATCTCCGGATCGCCCGCGAACAGACGCACGAAATCACCCATGCCGACGTCCGCAACGGTTTCGTCGGAATGAGAATGCGACAGCAGGGCGAGAAGGATCAGGAACGCAGACGCGATCATCAGCAATCCGATGATGTCGAGCTTGCGCTTTGTGTCCAGTCCCTGCCTGCCGCGCGCCGGCTTGGCCGACGGTTCGCTATTTTTGCTTTTGCGTCTCACGCAGTGTCAGGCAGAAGGCAATATGATGCGCCGTGCTTCCTCTATTGTTTCTCCACGAATGGAACCTTGGTGACGACGGCCGGAACCGCCTTGTTGCGAATCATGATGGACACCGGGGTGCCTGCCTCGCTGTGCGCGACGGGCACATACCCCATGGCGACGCCCTTCTCCAGCATCGGCGACATGGTGCCGCTGGTGACCGTGCCGCAGACTTCGCCGTCGACGGCGATGCCGTACCCCTGCCGGGGAATGGCGCGCTCCTCGAGCACCATGCCGACCAGGCGCCGCGTCAGACCGTCTTCCCTGGCCTTCGCGATGGCGTCGCGGCCGACGAAGTCACCCTTCTTCAGCTTGGTGATCCAGCCCAGCTTCGCCTCGAGGGGATTGGTGGTCTCGTCGATGTCGTTGCCGTACAGGCAGAAGCCGACTTCCAGGCGCAGCGTGTCGCGCGCGCCGAGTCCGACGGGCTCGATATCGAATTCCGCCCCGGCCTCGAAAATGGCGTTCCACATCTTCTCACCCAGCGCGGCGTCGTTCGCGAAATAGATCTCGCAGCCCAGTTCGCCGGTGTACCCGGTGCGGGAAAACATGCAGTCGATGCCGGCAACCTTCGCGGGACGCCAGTTGTAGTAAGGAATGTCGTCGACGTCGATGTCGGTGATCTTGCGCATCACGTCCAGCGAACGGGGGCCCTGCACCGCGAGCAGCGCGGTTTCGTCGCTTTTGTCGATCAGCTGCACGTCGCCGCTCACGTGGCTCTGCAGCCAGTTGAAATCCTTCTCGAGATTGGAGGCGTTGACCACCAGCTGCAGGAAGTCGCCGCAATGGTAGACAAGCAGATCGTCCACGATGCCGCCGTTCTCATAGCACATGGTCGAATACTGCACCGCGCCCTCGACAAGCTTGCTCACGTCGTTGGTGGTCATTTTCTGCACGAAGTCGAAGGCGTCCTTGCCCCGCACCTCGAATTCACCCATGTGGGAGACGTCGAACACGCCGACGGTATTGCGGACGCGCTTGTGCTCCGCAATGATGCCCTCGTACTGTATGGGCATGTTAAAACCCGCGAACTCGACCATTTTGGCACCGAGACGCGCATGAATGTCATGAAATGCTGTATGCTTCATTTCAGTCAGCCGGAAAATATGTAAGAAAAGTGAAGGTCGGGGTCAGACGAGTTTCGCCTCGTTGTTCTTCCAGTCGTCAAGGAACTGCTCGAGTCCTCTCTCTGTGAGCGGATGCTTGAACATCTGGTTGATGATTTTGAACGGAATCGTCGCCACGTCGGCGCCGATCATGGCCGCCTGCAGCACGTGCAGCGGATGCCGGATGCTCGCGGCGAGTACTTCGGTGCGATAGTCGTAGTTACTATATATGGTGACAATCTGCTCTATCAGTTCCATTCCGTCCTGGCTGACGTCATCGAGGCGACCGATGAACGGGGAGACGTAGGTGGCGCCGGCCTTGGCGGCGAGCAGCGCCTGCGTGGGGGAAAAACACAGCGTGACGTTGGTGCGGATGCCCTCGTCGGTGAGCGTGCGCACCGCCTTGAGTCCCTCGCGGATGAGCGGCACTTTCACCACGATGTTCTCGTGTATCGCCGCCAGTTCGCGCGCTTCCTTCTTGATGCCGTCCGCGTCCGTGGAAACGACCTCGGCACTCACCGGTCCGTCGACGATCTCGAGAATCTGGTCGAGCAGCTGGCGGAAATTCTTTCCCTCTTTCGCAACCAGCGATGGATTGGTGGTGACTCCGTCGAGTATTCCAAGACTGGCAGCCTCACGAATTTCATCAATGTTTGCACTGTCGATGAAAAATTTCATTGCAGACCTCAAAAATTACTTTAAGTGAAGTTGCCAAACCAACAGAAGAAAATATAAAACGGATATCCAACATGCAATGATTTTTCAGCGATTACTGTAAATCATTACGCGGGGCAGAATTAGCCCTCGCGTGAGCGCTCGGCTTCTGCGTAGGATATCTCCGTTTCCTGCAGCCGCAGCCGCAGGCCGGTGATCTGCTGATATGGCAGAAAGATGTTCCAGAGTTCGTCGAGGAAGTAGAATACGAGGTTTTCCGCGGTCGTCGTGAACGGCACGATCACATGCTTGAACGGCGTGCCCGCGAGAAAATCCTTCATCAGGTCGTCGTTTTCGTCGCAGAGAAAGCAGTGATCGAAACGGTCGACGAGCGGCGCGACCAGGCGCTTCATCTCCCCGTAATCCATCAGCATGCCGTTATCGTCGCAGCTCCCCTCTATTTCCACCATCATGCGGTAGGAATGACCGTGTATGTTGGCGCAGCCGCTGGTGTGAAAGGGCAGGCGGTGTCCCATTTCCCAGTGAAATTCCCGTGCGATTTTCAGCGTTCTGTTCATGCGTTCGGCGTCCTTGAATACGACTTGTCCTGTACAATCTTTCAAGTTATCGAAAACAGGGAATGTAATTCAAGGGCTATTTCTCGCCCGGTGGGGGGACGGGGTGCCGTCAGGGAGCAGGCGGGAAGATATTTCGCGATTTTCGGAAAAATCTCGGGAGGAATTATTTCTGCACGCGGAACATGATGACACAGCCGGCCAGGAAGAAGAGCAGGTTGGGCATCCAGGCGGCGAGCAGCGGGTGTATGTTCCCGTTGTACCCGAAGATCTGGCTGAGCTTCTGGCTGACCATGTATATAAAGAGAAGAAAAATGCTGATGCCGAACTGCACCGCAAGTCCGCTGCGCCGCTTGACCGAGGCGAAGGGCACGCCGAAAAACACGACGATGATGGAAGCGAAGGGAAAGGCGATCTTGCCGTGGTAATCCACCAGCAGACGCGCGATGTCGCTGCCCGCGCGGCGCTGTCGCCCGATATAGTCGCGGAAATCCTCGAGTCCCATTTCCTCCGGCTTCTGCTGCATGCGGAGGATGATATCCGGAGTGATCACCAGGCGTCCGAGGGAAAGGCTGTCGAAATCGGTGACGCGCTCGCGCGTTTGCACCGGCAGCGTGCTGTCCGTGCTGAAGCGGCGCTGCACCACGTCATACATCACCCATACCGCGCTGTCCTCTTTCCATTCCATGTGCGCGGCGTCGAGGCGCCCGAGCATGACGGTGGGATCCTGTGCGTCGAACTGCTGCAGCTTCACGCGGCGGGCGGACTGGTTTTCCTCGTCGAAATACTCCAGTGTGAGTATGCGGTTGCCGCTTTCCTGGAAAAACATGTTGTAACGCGTGCCCAGCTCGCGGTGCTTTTTCAGGTACTCCCGCTCGAGATCGAGGCGCGCAGCGTTGATGTGCGGCACCAGCCAGCCGTCGAAGCCGAGCATGAGCAGGCTGACCACGAGTCCGATGCCCAGCAGCGGCAGCATGAAACGATACAGGCTCACGCCGGCGCACTTGATGATGGTGAATTCGTTGTTGTTGCTCAGCTTGCCGACCACGAACAGCGCCGCCAGCAGCATGGCCACGGGCACCATGAGCGAAAAGATGCGCGGGAGAAAATACACGTAATACAGACCGATGATATGCGGCGCCACGTCCTGGTCGATGAAGTCGTCGAGGTTCTCGATCATGTCGACAAGGATGAAAATGGTGCTGAACGCGAGAATGGCGAAAAGCACGGTTTTCACGAACTGCCACGATACGTAACGATCGAGCTTACGCATTAGCCCTCGTGGGGATTGGTGGTGGAAGCCGCCGCGCTGCCGCGCAGGCTTTTGGGAAGGAAGCGCGTGAACACCGACCAGTCGATGACACGGGATTCACGTGCGACGCGAATGGTCAGCAGTATGCCCATGACGCCGAGGATGATGTTCGCGATCCACATGCCCCAGAACGGGGACAGCGCACCGCGGTCGGCGAGTTTCTCACCGCCGATCAGGCAGGCCCAGTAGAAAAGGAAGAAACCGAGACTCAGTCCCGCCCCCATGCCGAAGCCGCCCCGCCGCGCCATCATGCCCAGCGGCGCGCCGATGAGCACGAACACCAGGCAGGCGACGGGAATCGAGTACTTTTTGTATATCTCCACCAGGAAGCGGTCCATCTGCTTGGCGTCGAATTCCACACCCGTGAACTCCGCCATGGCCTGCGCCTGCAGCTGCCGCGCGTCGGTCAGCGCACGGAACGCCGCGCCCACGGAATCCACCGCCGCGACCTCGCTGCTGTCCGCCGCGAACGCGCTGTCCGCCGCGAGTGCGCTCTCGCCCGGCATCGCCTCCCGTCCCGCCTGTCCCGCGCCAATGCGCCTCCGCATCTCCTCCATGCGCGCGGGATCCGTCACGGGCTCGCGTCCCAGCACGGCGGGGCCTGCGGCGCCGGACATGTTCACGGGTGCGGCGGCGTAGTATTTCGGCGTGCCCGCGATGTAGCGCCGCAGCTGCTCGGTGAGACGCAGCTCCATGTTTTCGATTTTGCCCTGCCGCAGCGTGTCGATCGAATCGACGATGACCTGCATCATGCCGGCGCTCATCGTGCGGTCGTCGCGGCGCGTGCGCGAGGCGTCGCTGCGCTGAAAACCGAAGCCGCTCGCCGGCATGTTCACCCGGTGCCGGATGAAGCGCAGCTTGCGGTATTTCTTGAACGTCTTGTTGTCCAGCTGGTGAATCTCCCCGTCACGCAGATCCATGATCACGCTGGCGTAATCGGGGGAGAAACTCACGGTGCCGGTTTTCGCCGTCACCACGATGCTGTTCTCCGGATCGGAAAGATCGTAAATGGTGACACCCTCGAGATCGTTGCTTTTCTCGAAGGTCTTACGAACGAGGATGCGGTAATTCGGCAGATCGTGCTCGGAGGTGAACACCCCGGCCTGCAGCGACAGCGTGGGCTTGATGCGAATGATGTCCGTCATCAGGGTCTGCAGCCGCACGTTGGCGTCGGGCAGCACGGAGTTGTTGAACCACATCAGCGCCCCCGTCACCACCATGGTCGCCATCACCACCGGCGTCACCATGCGGTACAGGCTCATGCCGCTGGCACGCATGATGGTGATCTCGTTGTCCGCCGACAGCTTGCCGAACGCCATCAGCGAGGCGACGAGCACGGACATGGGCACCGAGAGCACCAGCATCCACGCGAGGTTGAGGGAAATGAGTTCGAGTATCACCCAGGCGCTGAGACCCTTGCCCACCAGGTCGCCCGCGCGCTTCATCAGGAACTGCAGGAGAAAAAGAAAGATGATAATCGCGTTGGAAAACAGGAAGGGTCCCACATGCGCGCGCAATATGTATCGCCAGAGAATCATACGTGCCTACTGCTTTCCTGAGCGCATGCGAAAATCCATTGCATGAGTGCATGTGATGCGCTAACATGCGGCCTGTTGTACCCGGCAGGGGCCGCCGCGTGTTCCGCGCGTGACGGAAAATATACCGAATTTCTGCGTATCTGTTCCTTGCACGGATCGGCAACTCTCGCTAATTTTGGGCTTCACCGTGGATAACTGTCAGGATTCGCAAGGTCTTACCCTGACTTTTCTCATCCCGCGCACGAAACAAACGTCTCACAAGCCAGGGCTTTCTATCGAACTGATCTCTACCGCGTAAGAAATCACCAGCAACTCGCACGGCGGCAGACGTTTGAAGTTCCACCCGAAACGTATGAGTACCATCACCCCGCAGCCGGGGCGCGGGAAAGCTATGCTCTCCGGAAGAGCCGTGCTCTCCCGGGTGCGCCATGTAAGCCGGCTGCTTGCCATATCCGCGACCTCCTTCCTGGTCTTTCTCGGGGCGAGTGTCGGACCGGTGTACCCGGTCGACATCATCACCATCGAGTCCGCCATGGAATGGAACGCCTGGGTGCAGGCGGGCCACGGCAGCGCCATGAACCTGCCCGGACGCCCGGCGGCCATGCCCGCCGCCGTGCAGGACCAGTACACCGGTGCCGCAATGACGCGGGAACATGCCGCGGCAGGGGAAACGGCAGCGACGCGGACGGCAGTCATGGAAGCCGCCTCCACGGACGCGGCGATGGATACGGAAGCCGATGACACGCAGCGCGAACTGCTGTTCGATCTCAGCGGCGCCATCCCCGCGCAGCCGCGCCCCCGGCGGGAGTACGACGCGACGGAATCTTTCATGACGGAACTGCGCCTGCGCAGCTTCGCCGCCGAGCTGTCCGCGCGGCTCGACAGCCTTGACATCCCGCCGATGGACAGCACGACGCGCGCGAAATTCCTGCCGCAGCGCCCGCGTCCCTCCCCGACCGCCAATCCCTTCCCTTCGCGCACCTCGCCGCTGTACCTGACGCCCACGCGCGGCATACAGCGCATCATCACGGTCGACTCGACCAAGGACGAGGTGCTCATACGGGAAGTGGTCAACGGCAACGACGTGCGCGTGCCCGTCCGCATGTCGCTCGAGGAATACATTCAGCGCCGTTACAACTACGAGCAGCAGCGCCGCACCGCGGCCAAGGCCTCGGAATACAGCATCGACCAGGGAGACCAGCTGCAGAACCTGCTCAAGGACATCACCGAGATCGACATCCCCATCGCGCCGAATCCGCTGATGAGCATTTTCGGCGACCGCAGCCGCATCAGCGTGCGCATCAACGGGACCATTGACATCAACGCCGGCTTCAAGATCGAGAACAGCGACCAGCAGTCGGTCTTCCTCCAGCCCACGCAGTTCTCCCCCAACTTCAAGCAGCGCGTGCAGATCAACGTCAACGGACTGGTCGGAGACAAGCTGAGCATTCAGGCGGACTGGAGCACCGAGCGCACCTTCGATTACGAGAACCAGCTGAAAATCAAGTACACCGGCTACGAGGACGAAATTGTGCAGTCCGTCGAAGCAGGAAACGTTTCGCTGCAGACGCCCTCCACGCTGGTGCAGGGAAGCGGCGCGCTCTTCGGCATCAAGGCCGAATTCCAGGCCGGCCCCTTCCGCCTCGCGGCCATCGCCTCGCAGAAAAAAGGCGAGTCCTCCCGCCTGTCGCTCAACGGCGGCTCGCAGGAACAGGAGTTCGAACGTCACGCCTACGAGTACTCCGACAATCACTACTTCATCGACCTTCGCTACCGCGACGCCTCGGCGGAGTCACAGGGCGTCTCGCCGTACGAGGCGTACTACAACTACCAGGCCATCTTCCCCGATGCCAGCTCGCCCGTGGTGGTCTACCCGGAGATGTACATCAAGGACCTCGAGGTGTGGCTGTCGCGTCCCGCGTCCAGCGGCGTGATCACCGATCCCGAAGAACGCGAGGCCGTGGCATTCATCGACCTGCAGCGGCTCGACCCTTACAAACCCGGGGACGCGGACTTCCCCACTTCCTGGAGCGACCTGCTCGATCCCAACAACCGCGTCACGCCGGAGTCGGGAAAGGTCGAGGCCGGACTGTTCAAGCGCCTGCGCAAGGACACCGACTACAAGTACAATCCCACCACCGGTATACTCACGCTCACGCAGAGCCTGCAGGACGACCAGGTGGTGGCCGTCGCCTTCCGCGTCGAAGGCGCCGACGATGAGAGCAGCGCCGACGACGACATCTACGGTACGTTCGCAGGCGACAGCCGCCTGCAGACCTACATCAACGACAAGGGCGAGACGGTGTTCTCGCGCATGGTGCTCAAGCTGGTGAAGCCGAAAAACCTCGGTCCCTCCTTTGAGATGGCGTGGAAGCACAAGGTGCGCAGCATTTACTCGCTCAACACACGCAACCTCACGCCCGAGGACATCGCGGGCTTCAAAATCGTCTACCGCAGCGGCGGTCAGCCGGACGAGGAGATCCTTCCCAACACCAATGCGCAGCTGCTGCGCCTCTTCGGCCTCGACTGGACCGACGAGTCCGGTTCACCCACCCCCGACGGCAAAATCGATTTCAGTCCGGGACTCACCGTCGATCCCGTGCGCGGCGAAATCATCTTCCCCACACTCGAGCCCTGGGGCGACGGCATGCGGGAGAACTTCCGCACCATTTTCCCCGGCGAGGATCCCGCCGTCATCGAACAGTACCTCTATGACGAGGTCTACGAAAAGACGAAGACGCAGGCGCGGCAGAGTTCGCAGGACAAAATCATCATCACGGGCAAGACCCGCGGTTCCTCCACCGCCGTCTACAACCTCGGCTTCAACGTGGTGCCCGGCTCGGTGCGCGTGCTGCTCAACGGCTCGCCGCTGACCCCGGGCGTGGACTACACCGTCGACGAGCAGGTCGGCACCGTGCGCATCACCAAGGAGGAAGCGCTCGTGCCCGAGGCCAAGGTG
>CAJXSA010000106.1 GCA_913060595.1 uncultured Ignavibacteria bacterium | reverse complement strand
TGCCGGACTGCGTGCGCAGCGCGGACTGCGCCTGGCAGATGTCGAGGGTCACTTCTTCATTCGCGGCCAGCGTCAGCGGCAGTCCGGGGGGTACGGGACCGTCGGGGTTTACGACGTCAAGCAGCGTCAGCGGCGCGTTGCCGCTGTTGCGCAGCGTGACCGGCAGGCAGGACTGCGCGCCCACGCGCCGCGTCCCGTAATCCAGCGCCAGCGGCGTGGCCTCGAGCGCCGCCGCTGTGGCCGTACCCGAAAGCAGCACGCTGTCCCGACGCTGCGTCACTGCCAGTCGCGTATTCGCATGCAGGAAGGACTGCAGGGCGGCGAGCGTCATGCAGCTGTCGAGTCCGAGAGCGTCTTTCACCGGCGCGAGGGCGTTGTACCCGTGCGCGGAAACGGCGGCGACGGCGAGTATCACGCCGTCACGCTGCGCACGGTTCCACAGGGCCGCGGCGGCCTGCGCATCGATGGACGCGGCCTCGTTGACGACGGCGAAGACGAAGCCCTTCTCCGTCCCCCTGTCCGCAGCGCAATCCATCGCGGCTTCGAGCGCCGCGGCCAGGTCGCCGGGACCTGTTTCTGCGGCAGGTACTTCCGTGTAACGGAACTCCCAGGGACTGCTGTTGAAAGTCAGCACCTCCTGCGTCCCGCCGGCGTCGAAAGAGAGAATGGCCGCCCGGTCGGGCAGCGCGAGATCCTCGAGTACCCGTGTGGCGAACTGATCGCGCATCGCTTCGCTCACTTCGCCCAGGGAAAGTCCCTCGCCGAGCGTGTCGGCGGCGGAACGGTCTGCGGGCAGGACGAACACGGCGGACAGCGCCGCGCGCCCGTCGGAAGCGAAGCGCAGCCACTGCGCATGCGTGCCGGGACCGTCGGGACGATAGCATACGCTGCCCTCAAGCGCCGTCCCTGCACCAAGCCGCACACTGTCCGGCAGCTGCACGGAGTAAAACGGTGGCTGCGGCTGCTCGAAACGCAGCACGGTCGACGCGCCGGCCGAGGCCGGGAAGGTGATATCCAGGCACTGCTCGGCGCCGCAGGACATCGTGTCGAATGCAAGAGGCGGTGGCGTCGCAACCGCCACGGGAAATGCCCAGGCGCCGTCGAAGGGGGCGACCGCGCGGGCGCGCAGCACGACGGACACAGCTTCCTGTCCGCAGCCGTCATGCGTGAGCAGGAGAGAGTCGGTGTATACTCCCGGCGCTGTAGGACGGAACACGTACTCCAGCATCGCGCTCTGGCCGGGATTGATCGGCGGATCCTCGCGTGCGGGACCGCCGGTGATGGAAAAAGGCGGAGCCACGGCGCTGCGCTGCAGATGCATCGGCGCGTCACCCGTGTTGGTCACGCGCAGGCTGCGTCTGATGTCGCGTCCGTCGTCGCTGTACACCGACGCACCGAAGTCAAGCGTATCCTCTTCCGCCACGAGGATGGGCGTCACGCCCCGTGCGACGACGGCGCGTTCGAAGCGCACGTTGCGCGAGAGGTTATCCTCGATCTCCCGCAGTCCCAGGATGAGATCCAGCAGCGTCTGCGGACGCAGGTAGCGTCCCCCGGTCGCCTGCGCCAGCGCGGCCAGCGCGGTGGAGTCCGCATCGCCCAGCTGCACGCAGTGGATGCGCGCACCAAGCGCGAGGGCGCGGTCGGTGATCGACGACGCATCCGCGCTTCCGCAGAGCGCCGTGCCCGCATCCTTTCCTGCGCTGAACAGCATGATGCTGCGCGGTGCTTCGGGCGCGGAGGCGAAGAGGTCGAGCGTCGCGTCGAGTCCCGCGTACACGCAGGCGTCGCGCATGCCCGCGGAGTCCGGCAGCGCGCTGCGCACGGCCTCCCTGTCTGTGAGGAAGCCCGGTGTCGCTTCGAAGACGCCGGCGCTGTCGAAGGCCGCCACGGCCACGGCGTCGGTGAAGGTGGAATCGAAATGAAGTCCGGCGACGAAATCGTTCGCCCCGGCCGCCGCGGCCAGCATGCGGTTTAGTCCGGGCATGAACTCCTCACTCATCACGCTCGAGCGGTCGAAGAGCAGCGCGATCTGCTGCGGCACACGCGCATCGGCGGTGAAGTGCAGGCGCAGGGTGTCGCTGCGCGGCGCGTCGGGGGGATAGTAACAGAGCGTGACCGCCCGCGTTTCTCCCGGCGGAATGCTCAGCGGCGCCGATGTGCCGAGACTGAACGGCGGAGACACCTCGCCGATCTCGTGCACCGTCACTGTCGTGTCGCTGCCGTTGTGCAGATCGATGTTCACGCACTCGGTAGTGCGGCAGAACGTGGTGTCGAAGTCCGCGGGCAGGTCGCCCACGCCGAGCAGCGGAATTCTCCGCGGCACGCGCGGCAGCAGGAAGCTGTTGCCACTGGCGGTCAGCGTATCGTCGAACACTTCACAGGGCGATGGCAGGTAGGGCATGGGCACTTCGTAATGCAGGGGCACCACGGGTGTGAAACAGACCTCGGCGGGAATTGTCTGATAGGGCGCGATGGAGTCCACGTCGAGTCCGGATATGGAATACGGCGGCAGGAACACCTTGCGCACCGAGTCGGCGAGAAGCCAGGTGTTGCCGCCGTTACGTACGAGCACTTCCTGGCAGGCTGTTTCGCCCACCTGCACGCTGTCGAATTCCCAGGCCGCGGGAATGAACTCCATGCGCGGACCCACGGACGCCCCCTTGAGAAAGATGTCGAGGGACACGTTTTTACTCATGTCCACCGCGATCTCCCTGTATATCGCCAGCAGGTCCGTCGTGCGCGTCGCGTTGAACTCCTTGCCGCCCGTGCTCTTCACGATCTGTATCAGCGGGGCCCGGTCTATGCTGCCGATGGTGATGGCGTAAATGCGCACGTTGTTGTCCTGCGCCTTTTTTATCACCGACTGCACGTTGGCTGCGCCGCAGGTCACCTCCCCGCTGTCCTCCCCGTCGGTGACCACGATGAGCACGCGCATTTTCTCTCGGGTGGACATCGAGTCGATCACGCGGGAAAGCGCGTCGTACGTGCAGGTGGCCGTGCCGAGCGGACGTCCCGGGATGGCCGCACGCAGCGCGGCGGTGTCCGTCGTCCACCATTGCTTGAGTGCGAATTCCTGGTGATAGTCGTAGGTATAGATCGCCGCCTCGTCAACGATGCCCAGCGTGTCGAGCAGGTTGCCGATGAATTCATAGCTGGCATCATGTGCGGCCTCGTAGCGGCGCTTGCCGTCCGGCAGCAGGAGATACATGCTGGAACTGACGTCATGCACCATGGCGATGGACAGCGGCAGGCGGGTGTCCGCGCGGAGGAACACGTACTGGCTGTCGCGTGAATACTCGTATGGCGTGTAGCAGAGATCGAAGGTCTGCATTTCCCCGGGCTGCAGCACGATAGGCGTATCGATGCGCGTGTAAAAGGGACGTCGCAGGCGGTCGTGATTGTGCACGATGAGCGTCGTGTCGCCGATGTTCTCGAAGGTGATGGGCATGCACCGGCGCATGCGGCAGAGCACCGAATCGAAATCGAAAGGATCGGTGTGAATTTTCAGCACCGGTCCCAGCGTGCGCTGCTGGGCCTGTGCCTCGGTGGACACGCCTGTCACCCCCAGGGCGAACAGCACGAATGCAAGAAGCAGGACGGTTCCCGTTCTCATGCGACCTCCTCCGATGAGTCTCGTATGTGGCGACGGAGAGAATACCCGCATGGATGATCGGGAAAATGCGGGAAAAAGGCAAGAACATGGTTTTTATGTCCGCCCCCTTGCCTTCACAGGGAAAAATATCTACTATGATCCGGGGCAAGTCTGCTGTGTCGTCGCAGCATGAATAGGATCTGTGCGTTCGTGTCACGAACATCCCCCTCACCGTGTCATATGCCTGATAGCACCACCGGAGGATACTATGAATCGTTGTCCCTGTTTCCCCGCCCTCACCCTGCTGACATTTCTTTTTCTCGCACCGCCTCCCGCGTCTGCGCAGAGTAACGCAAACTGGGAGGTGCTGTGGACCAACACGCCGCCGTCTCCCGCCAGTATCGGCCATCCCAACCGCTGGATGATTCCGCCGAAATCCTACACCGGCATCGCCTACGACCGCTGGCGCGACGTACTGTACGTGGTCAATCCCGACACGAGTGCGGGAGGACCCACCGCACCGCAGTATCCGCGCATTCACGCCTGGAAGGCGGCAGACGGAACCCCGGCGACGGACGTGGGACGCTCGGCCTTTCCCGCGCTGCGGGGACAGGGCGGCGAGCTTCCCGTGCCACTCGACACCATCGCCTCGGACAACGGTTTCTCCCGCAACCGCGGCTTCGCCTTCAACCGCTGGTGCCTCTATAAAATCGACCTCGACGACGAGGGACGCATCTTCGCCTGCAACCTCGTCTCCCCGCTCATGGACCTCTGCATCCTCCTCCCGACCGGCCTCTGTGATCCCGCCTACCTCAATCAGGGTCCTTTCCGCGTCTGGCGCTGGGATACGCCGACGGCCACACCCATGCTCGTATATGCCACCCTGGATCAGGCAGCTGCGGCCATCGCGACGAACAGGAATGACATGGAAATGACATATACACGCTGGGGCGACGCCTTCGACGTCATTGGAAAACGGGCGATGTACACCCCTCCGTCAGGTCCTTCGTATCTCGTCGACAGCGCGCGCATATACGTGAGCGGCGGCTCGTACCCGACACAGCCGGCATGGAATTCCGAGGTCGATGTCCTTCTCGCGGACACGCGTCCCCTCATCAACCGTCCCGTGGCCGACGTGGGAAATTACCACCTTGATTACCGACTGGCCTTGAAACTCGTGAATGCGGGTGCCGCACTCGCGTCGCACGGCGTGGCGGCGACCGGCACCAGCCTCGTGCACGATGTGTGGATGGATACGAATCCGTTCATGCTGCACTCGGCGAAACACGTGCAGCATCCGACCAATCCCTGGCCGCAGACCTACAACCAGCCGCCGACTTCCAATCACTCGGTCACGACGGCGCTCACCGGGGAGTCGGGTCCCATACGCTACTTCGAGCTGCCGGAATACGGCCGCAAGTTCCTGGTGCTGGCCGACGGCAGTCCGACGGGCGGCACGCAGCCCGGCATCCCCAACGACAACACCAAGGCGCGCGTGCTCGACGTGACCACGCCCGGATCGGAATTCCTGCTCTGGAGCGAAACGCCGCCGCTGGGAAATAACAAGCACGAGAACCATTCCGCCGTTCAAAACTGGATTGCGGACGTGGATTTCAAACTGCAGTATTTCTCCCCGCAGGAAATGCCCACCGCGCCCGGACTGCATCTGACCGTCTTCGTCCTCATGTCCAACAACGGCATCGCCGCCTACCGGTCGCGCAGCGCCTTTCCGGTGGAACTGACCACGCTGCGCGCCACGGTCGCCGATGCGCATGTCGACCTCAGCTGGCAGGTCACGATGGAAAGCAACAATCACGGCTTTGAGGTGCAGCGCAGCTTTGACCGCGGCAGGTCATGGGAAAACGCGGGCTTCGTCGCGGGACGCGGCAGCGTCACCACGCCGAAGGAATACTCCTTCCGCGATCCCGTCACCGCCACGCATCGCGCGGTCGGCACGGTGAAATACCGCCTGCGGCAGGTGGACTTCGACGGCGCCGCCACCTTCTCCCCCATCGTCGATGCCTATTTCGACAGCGCCCCCGCGTCGATCACGCTGCAGCAGAACTATCCCAATCCCTTCAATCCCTCGACGACCATCGCCTATCAGCTCGCCGAAGCGGGGCACGTCACCCTTCGCGTCTACAACGCCCTCGGTGAATTCGTCGGCACGCTGGTGGACGGTATGAAATCCGCCGGTGCGCAGCAGGTAACCGTCTCGGGCGCTGCGCTGCCGTCCGGCACCTACATCTACCGCCTGACCGCAAACGGCCAGGTCGTCGAGAAAAAAATGACCGTCGTGAAATGAGCCGCAGCGTCACCTCGCAGCAAAGTGAAAGGCCCCGATGTCGGGGCCTTTCGCATATCTGTCTGCGCAGATCGCCGTTCGTCCGCGGCCTGTGCGCGGAGTCGCACATGCATGTCCGTTCAGTGGATCACGATCATCCGCGACGATGCAACAGCGCCGTTCTGCACGATGCGCAGCAGGTAACTGCCCGCGGCGAGTCCGCCCGCATCCATGCGCAGCGCATGCTCGCCCGGTGAGAGGCTGCCCGAAGAGTGTGTGCGCAGGATGCGACCGCTGACGTCACAGAGCTGCAGCTGCGGCGCGGCAGTTTCGGGAAGCGTGAGCTGCACGCGCAGTGTTGCATCGCCACCGGCGCGGAGCGGCTGCGGATACACCCCGGAGAGACGCGGACCGTCCGGCAGCACCGGGGCATCCGTGTCCGCAGAGAGCGGGAAGCGCAGTCTGAAGCTGCCGTCGAACCATGTGCTGACATAGAAGCGATTCTGATCGTCGAAATGCATGCCGGTGATTTCATCCGGTGGCGCGGGCAGTGACGGGATGGAAAGCGGCTCCCAGCTGCCGCCGTTGTCAACGCTGTGCAGGACGCGGATTTCCGAAGCCGTGTTGCGCTGCGGCAGGTAGCAGTAGAGTTCGTCCCGCGCATCGAGCTGCAGGTGTTCGTACCTGTCGGAGGCGTCGACCCTGAGAATGGACTCCCACCGCGCGCCCCTGTCGACCGAGCGGTGCAGCAGGCTGTCGGTGCGCGCGTAGGCGATACCGCCGCCCGTGAGGACAAGGCTCCCGCATCCTCTCTTCTGTGCGGATTCCGGGAGATCGACGACGGACCATGAAGAGCCGCCGTCCGTGCTGCGAAACAATCCTCCGGCCGGACCGCTGGCGGCGGCAAGAATAATGTTATCGTCCGGGTGTTCGAACGCCTGCAGTTTCTGCAGCGACGCACCCGCCTGCATTTCCGTAATCAATCCGCCGAGCTGCTGCCAGGTCACGCCTTCATCGGTGGACCGCAGCATCACCCCCTCGCGGTCTGCCAGGATCAGGCCAGCGCTGCCTTCTGTCATGCTCTCCTGTGAAACGGAGCGAAGTCCGACGGATGCGGGAATGATACCGCGAATCCGCCAGGATGCGCCGCCGTCCGTGGAACGGTAGACGCGGCATTCCCCGCTTCCCTGCAAGTCGAACGCGTACATCGCCCCGTCCCGTGCGTAGAGGAAGGGACCGGAGAGTCCGCTGCGGTCCGGCGCGTCGACCCGCGACCACGTCGCGCCGTAATCGCCCGACCGCCGTGCCCCCGAACTGACACAGGCGAGCAGCGTGGCATCGGGCCGATTGTCCAGGAGCAGGGGATAGCCGGGGTAATGCAGTCCATCCATGCTCTCGGCCCATGTCATGCCGGCGTCCGTGCTGCGCAGCAGGCGCGCGTCCGCGTTTGCGAGCAGGGCGCCGTCCTCGAGCGCCAGCAGCTGGCGGATCAGCTTCATGTCCGGCGTCGTCAGCGGAGCCCAGCTCACGCCCTGGTCCGTGGAGCGGTACAGCGTGGACCACGACCACGCGAGCATGTAATAGTGGTCGCGCCGCACGACGCCGCGGATACGGTCGGACACACCGGCACAGAATTCCCAGGTCTGTCCGCCGTCGGAGGACAGCCGCAGCTGGTCATGCATGCAGGAGAACAATCGCGCGTCGTCGATGAGCACCAGCGCCTCGTTGTGTGCGTCGGGAATGCCTTCGATAATGCGCTCCCACTGCGCCCCGCGGTCGGTGGACCGGTAAAGTCCGTCGTTTTCGAGATGCACGAACCAGCTGCCGTCGTCGAGTCCAACGGCAAGCACTATCCCGTCAACCCACTGCGATGCGCTCAGGTTGAGTGTGCGCCAGCTGCGCCCGGTATCCGCGGAGGCCTGCAGCTCCAATCCGACCTGGACAATGATTTCATGCTCCGGCGTTACCGTCAAGAGTTCGTATCCCTCCGGTGCCGGAATGCTGTCCCAGTGCACGCCGTTGTCGGTGCTGCGATGGATGCTGGACCAGGGCGAATGTTCCGCGTAGAGAATGCCGTGCCGTTCGAATATCGTCTGCCGCACCGGGGAAAGCGGTACCGCGGGACGCTCCCGCGTCATGCGCTGCCACGAAATACCGCCGTCCGTGGAACGCACGAAGCCCGCATGCGACTGCCATGCCGTCACGCTGCCGTCCGCCGCGCGTACCATGCTTGTGAGACGAGACCCTTTCGGTCCTCCGAGCGGCTCCCAGTCCTGGGCATGAAGATTCGGCGAACACGCCGCGACAGCGGTGAGAAGAATAATGAACTGAATGCGCATGCTGCCCCCGTGCCGCATGTTGAAACAACCGTTTGATGGCGGGAAACTACGAAGAAATCCGTTGCGAATCCCTGTGTCCGCGCAAACGACGCCAGTCGTTTCCCGCATTGAGATAAACACCCTGCGTCCGCGGTTGTTACAGCGGAAAGGAAACCATCTCCTTGCTTTCCTGCTGCACGATGCGTATGTTCCGTCCGGGGCTCATACTACGGAGGATATATGCATCGCCATCACGGTATTTCTGTCGCAGCGGCCCTTGTCCCGCTGTTTTTTCTTTCTGCCATTCTCACGGCCCAGCCGCTGACCATCTCGCCGCTGCCGCTGTGCATCACCGGTGCGGCAGGGGACAGCGCGGAGACGCATGCCGTCATCCTGAACGAGCGCATGCAGAGCATCCGCATTATCGACGCATGGCTGACCGGCGGCGGCGCATCCCCGTTCCGCATCGCCTCGGATATCGAGCAGCGCCTGCAGCAGGACGATATCGCCATCCTCCGCCTGGTCTTCCTTCCCGCGGACAGCGGCACATACGACGACGAACTGCTGCTGCTGCTCACCGCCGGCACGCAGGTGGATACCATGCGGATTCCTGTGCAAGGCGACGCGCGCGCCGCAGGCACTGCCGTGCTGCGCACACGTCCCGGCTGGCTGGAGATACCGTCGACGCTGATCGGCGATGAGACGCCGTGCGTGCTGCGCCTTGAAAATCCCTCCGCGCAAAGCCTGCGCATCGACAGCGTGACGGTGACCGGCGTGCATGCGCATGAGTTTACTCTCACTTTTCCGCCACCCGCAACCATCAATGCCCGCAGCTTCGGCAGCGTCGGTCTTCACGCTCGCAGCGCCTCCCCGGGGTACCACTGGTGCCAGCTGCACCTCCACTCGGGCGCGGGCATCGTCAGCGCGGTGATCACTGTTCCGTGGGTATGGGACAAGGCGCGACTCGATTATGACAGCATCCTCTTCGTGGGAAGCGCCATGGTCGGAGAATCCGCCAGCATGACGGTGAGTTTCAGAAACGGCGGGACGCGACCGCTCGTGCTCACCGATCTCCATTTCACCGGAATGGACAGCGCGGAGTTCCGGCTGGTTGGTTCGGATACCGTAATCGTCTCCCCGGGACGCGGAAACTGGCGCTACGTGGAATTCCATCCGCAGGCTACGGGCGATCGGCACAGCACGCTGCATTTTCGCAGCAACGATCCGGCGCATCCCACCGCGGAAATCGCGGTGTTCGGCACGGGACTCGAATACCGCCGTCCCGACATCGCCGCCAGCCGCACGCGCTTCGATTTCCATACCTACATCGGCTACCCGGTCACCGACACGCTGATGCTGTACAACCGGGGCAACGCCAAGCTGGTGGTGAAGGACATCGAGAACAGGAACACGTCTGGGGGCTGGTATTCGACCTGCGAAGTGGACGTGCACCCCTGGACGCCCTTCTCAATCCCGGCCGGCGATTCGCTGCTTCTCGAAATCACCTATGACCCGGAGCATCCCGACGGCTCGCGTTCCGTACTCGTCTTTCATTCCGACGATCCGGACACGCCTGAAACCTGGGTCACCATGACGGGAAATTCCAGCTACCCGCTCGTGCTCACCCCGGATCCCGCCACCGTGCTCTTCGCACCGGTCGCGGCGCGGGACAGCGCCGACCGCATCCTGCGCTTTACTCATACGGGGGCCGGATATAAAACGCTGTGGCTGTGGGGACAGGAAATCGTCGGCCCTGACCGCGCACATTTCCGCATCGTCGATTCTCTGCGGGAACGTAGCAATACGGAGGAGGTTTCCGTGCGCATACGTTATTTCCAGGGAGACCGCGGCAGCCGCATCGCCTTCTTCCGCATCCGCAGCGAGGATCCCGTGCACCCGGTGATGGACGTGCCCCTGCTCGGCTACGACGACGTGACATCCGACGTAGCGGAATTCCCCACAGCCGTAGATCTGCAGCTCACCGCCTGGCCGAATCCCACGCATGGCCAAACGACTCTCGCCTTCACCCTGCCGCGACCGGCGTCCTGCACGCTGACGCTCGTCGATCGACTCGGTCGCAGAACGCTGCTCCTGGACAATGTGTCCCTGTCCGCGGGCGCTCAGCTGGTCACGCTCGATGCGGCCGCATATCCTGCGGGACTGTACTTCTGCTTACTCAGCGCGGACGGCAGCCGGGCGGTGCGAAAACTGCTGGTTCTATGATAGCGCACTCCTAATATCACCCGGCAGGGGAAATGTGCCGGTTGAGGAACAACGATTGACACAAGTCGAGGCAGCCCATATTCTCGGGATCAGTCAATCGAGGGTATCCGATCTCGTTCGTGGAGAATGGCAGAAGTTCAATCTCGAGATGCTCATATAGCTGGAAAGCCGCATCGGCAAATCAGTACAGCTCGCATTGATACCCTGAATTTGTTTCTCCCTTCATCAGTTCACGGTACACGGGTAAATACGCGCGGCCCCGTTCATCGTACGATGGACGGGGCCGTTTTCACTTTTCGCGCAGGCCGCGATCAGTCGTTGAGCAGCAGGAAGAACTTCGTGCAGTAGAACACCGGCATGGTGGTCACGCTGTCCGCCTCGGTGATGCGCTCCTGAATGGGTGTGGAGAACACCCGCAGATCGGTTCTGTAATTCGTGTAGTAATCCGTCGACGCCGTAAAGTAGATTTTGTCCTCCCCTGCGGAGTACTGTGCACCGTGGCCGAGTCCGCGGTAACTCCCCTCGAGCTCGTTCCCTTCCACGATCTGCATCCAGTTCACGCTGCCGCCGCTGAGAGTGTATTCGC
>CAJXSA010000105.1 GCA_913060595.1 uncultured Ignavibacteria bacterium | reverse complement strand
CAACGTCATTTACATCGACGCTCCTGCGGCGGAAACGATCACGCCGGAAGAGTTCGGCAACGTGCGCACGCAGATCGAAGAGCACCTCACTTCGACGGGACTCGTGGACACCCTCAATTACCTCGTAACCACGAAAGGCGTGCCGCTGCGTGTCAATTACGGGGGTACGCTGATACAGCCGGACACGAGAAACGCGTCCTTCGATGCGGAAATCATGCTCATTCTCGGTGCGCTTTCCAACCATATCGGCCGCTACACCCTCATCGTGCCGCCTGGATCGGTCCGGGCGCACCCGTACTTCATGAAAGACCAGCCCTACGACAGGCGCGCCATGATTCCCGGCACCTCGCCTGCACAGCCCTTCGACATGTTCCTGACGACACGCCTGACGGGACTGACGCGGGAGGACGTGTTCTCCCTCATCGACAGGAGCGGTCCGTTCACCCTTGTGGACAAGGACAGCGCACTGTTCGTCTTCGACCGCGACCCGCGGCCGATACAGCTCAATCCCTACGACTCGAACCTCGCGCTCGCCGGAAGCATGCTCGCCGACCAGGGGTGGAACACCCTTGTCAACGAAGACTCCGTCTTCATTACCGGACAGCGCAACGTTTTGGGCTACGCCAGCTGGGGAAGCAACGATCATTATGATCATCACTTCACCACAAAAGCCCGGCCCATGAACCACTGGCTGCCTGGTTCCATCGCCGAAACCTACGTGTCCACCTCCGCCCGCAATTTCACCCCGGGACAGACGAGCGGGCAGTCACGCATCGCCGACCTGATCGCCGAAGGCTGTACGGGCGCCAGCGGCTACGTGTTCGAACCGTATTCGATCGCACTCACCTGGGTCAACGTGCTGTACGAGCGCTACACCCGCGGCTACAATCTCGCAGAGAGCTTCTACATGACCAACCCGACCATCTCCTGGATGGCCACGGTGGTGGGGGATCCGAAGACCTCCATCATAACTGCGTATCCACCGGTCCCGGCTCCGGTGGTCGAAACTCCCGTGCAGGTTTGCGAAGGAGAATCCTTCACGCTGACCGCCGACACGGTGCTCGCCGGCTGGGCATACTGGTTCGAAGGGGACGAAGCCTCGGTGACGGCAGAGGGGCCGCCCTACGACGAATCCCACCCCTTGTGGATTGCGACCGGTCCGACCTGCGCCATCGATGCGGAGGTGAGCGGCACGCAGACCTGGACCTTCATGAACGAGAACTTCATGGGACGTGGCTTCGCGTCCGCCTCGGTGAATGTGCTCCCGGGCATGGATGTCGAACTCACGGCCACACCGGACACGGTGTATCTCGACAGTGACCCCGAGGTGCAGTTCTCCGTCACGGCAGAAGGCGCCGTCAGCTGGGAGTGGGATTTCGGCGACGGTGAGACAAGCACCGATCCCGCTCCGCTGCATCGCTATGCGAGTGCCGGGACGTTCAACGTCCGTGTCGAGGTTTCGAACGGCAGCTGCAGCGCCACCGCTCGAACGACGATCACCGTGCTGGAAGGAACGACGGACGTAGAGGATGTCTTTGCCCCGGCTCGCATCACACTGCTGGAGAGCTATCCGAATCCCGCCGCCCGCGTGACGGCACTCCCCTTCAGGCTCCCCGTGCGTGCGCATGCCCGCCTGACCATCACCGACGTGCTCGGTCGGCGTATCGCCACGGTCGTCGACGCGGCCATGGACGCGGGCACGCATACCGTGCTCTGGGACGCCACCGGCCTGGCGAACGGCATGTACTATTGCGTGCTCGAAGCCGATGGTCAGCGCGACATGCGGCGCATCACCATTTCCCGGTAATCCCTCACGGAACGCATTCGCTTCGTCTTCGTCCGCCGGTGGCTTTCTGCTGCCGGCGGACGTTTTAATTTCGGCCCGATGCCGGCCAGCCACACATCCGGACCAGGGTATTTTCCCGGCGCTGTTTGTACCCGTTCGCCGTATCGTGTACATTCGCGTATGATGTCCCGTTCAAGGCATACGACAGCGCGGGCGGCACGGCAGGGTGTCTGCATGCTGCTGGTCCTTCTCCTCGCCGGCTCTCTGCAAGCGCAGAGCGTGCTGCTGTCGGGAACGGTGCGTGACAGGAACTCGTACCTGCCGATTCCCGACGTCAACATCTCCGTCGATGGCAGCAGTCTCGGGACGAGTACCGACATCTCGGGGACATTCACGCTGCGGCTCGACAACGTGCCTGAAGAGACCCTGCTGCAGTTCCGGCACATCGGGTATGAAACACGCAGCATTCCGCTGCGCGATCTCAGAGGAAAGGGCGACGTGCTGCTGCAGCCGCGCGTCATTCCGCTGCAGAGCACCGAAATCCGCGGAGACCGGCCCGGGGGCAGCGCCGCAAGGGAACTGCCCCTCCAGGTGAAAACCATCGAGGCGCGGGAGTTCGAAGTGCGGGGATATGTGGATGCGGGAGACCTGCTGCGCACGGATCACAGCATTCAGGTTGACGAAGAAATCAGCGGACAGAAAGCCGTGTCCATCCGTGGCGGCAACTCGGACGAGGTCATCGTGCTGTACGACGGGATACGGCTCAACAGCAGCTTCAGCAACACATACGATTTCTCCCTGGTCGACCTTTCCGATATTGAGCGCTTCGAGATCATCAAGGGCAGCAACACCGTGCTGTTCGGGTCAGAAGCCTTTTCCGGTGTCATCAACATCGTGCCGAAACGCCAGCGCGACTACACGGTGCGGGCGATGCAGCAGATCGGGTCCTACGACGCAGGAATCTGGGGAGTGCAGCTGCACCGGCGATTCGGACCGGTATCGGGCAGCTACAGCCTGCGCAACGGAGCAAGCGCCCGTGCGTACGAGGACATGCCGGAGTTCACACTGACAAACAGCAGCCTCCATCACAGCGCGAATGTCAGCTGGTCGCTTTCCGAAAACACCGACGCGAACGTGCTGCGCGCACACTGGCGCTACGCTTCGACGACGTACGAAAACGCGCGCGATCTCGAATCGCTCGACGACAGGGACAATGTCGCCGGAGTGCAGTACAGCGGTGACATCGGCGGCGTTTCCGATCTCATCCTCGCTGCCTCCTGGAACAATCTCGCGGAAGACCTCGTCCTTCGCTCCACCCGCTACGCGCTCACCCGCGGCATCGACGAGGACGCGCTGCAGCTGCATCTCGAGAAGGGGATACGATCCGGCATGTTCGATATGCGCGTGTCCTATCAGTTTTCCTATGCGGACATGGATATCGCCGACCGGCGACAGGACGTCCGTCTGCAGCCTGTCGGAGTGGAGAGCGCCCGCCTGCGACGGGAACGACACGGAATCGTCGGGATCGGGAAGATGCACGGCGAGACAGGTTCGGAGTTCTTCAAGACCTTCGATGTCGACCTGAGCCTGCGGCAGGATTTTGTACGTGACACCCGAGTCGACGCTTCCCTGCGTCCGGCGACATTGCCGGAGGGGCTCTTCGATGATCACGCGTGGGATCACACGCTGTTCAAGTTCGCCGTGAACCTCAACGGAATGAAAGACGATTTCCTGCTGGACGTTTTCCTCACCTACGGGAACAATGTCAAATACCCGACGCTCTCGCAGCAGATCAGCGCCCCTGCCCTGCTGACGGACGATGTCCCCGTCGACGCGCTTTCGCCGGAAACGAACCGCAGTGTGGAACTCGGCCTGTCCCTGACGCGTGCGCTTCGTGATCGCGCCGTGACGGGATGGGAGGTCACCGGCAGTTTTTTCCAGAACAGTTACCTCAACAAGTTTCGTCCCATCACGACGCCGGGACTGCCGATCACGCTGTACGACAACGTGGACAACGCCCAGATTTCCGGCTTCGAGGGCAGCGCAGGCATCTATTTCTTCGGAAAGAAGGTGCTGGCCGAGCTGGGCCTCTCACGCTACTTTATCTCCGATCGTTCGGCCTTCCCGTTCAAATCCGAGAGCAAACGCACGATCAGTCTCACGGTTGACCACGCGGGATATGCCCTGCAGCTTTTTCATTTCTCGGAGAGCGAGCAGATCGGCCTGCTGCGGCAGGTCGACGGCGGATGGAGTGAAGTGGAACTGCCCGCGTTTCAGAATCTCGACATACACGCGAGCAAGCACTTCTCCCTCGCAGGTGCGAGGCTGTTCGTCAACGTCAGCCTCCGCAACATCCTCGAGAGCGAGGATGTCGTGCTTTCCGGTCTCGCGATCCGTGACCGCCGCTATTACATCACCGCAGGCTTCCAGTTCTGATCCCCATGCGACACCGCCTGTCATATCGACTGCTGTTTTCTCTCCTGCTCCCGCTGCTCATCGTCGGCTGCACGGATAATCCTTTCGAAAGCGCCCCCGCCATCGCGCCGTCCAAAAACAGCATTCGCGGCAGTGTGCAGCTCAGCGGCACGGACGATCACAGTGGTGTCTATGTCTGGCTCGAGGGATTTAATCTCTCCGCGACCACGGGCAGCGACGGCAGCTTTTCCATCACACTTCCCCCGCCGGCGGCACAGGGAGGAGGAGGCGGTATCAGCGGGATTTACCGCCTGTGGGCTTTCCTCGGGAATTACAGCACACGTTCGCTGCGCGTCGCCGTGCAGGACGGCCGTTTCATCTACCCTTCCGATGACATCGATGGGGACGGAATGCTCCGTGAGGTGCTTTACCTGCAGGAGCGCTTCTCGATCACCACAAACCTCAGCATGACGCGTATCGAGGCGGACAGTCCGCGCTTCATCAGCATGCAGGTGGAACTGCGTGCGCCGGGCACTCCCGCGGATGTGTATTTCCCGCGGATGTACAACGGCGTCGAAGGTCCAGTGCTCCTTCACCACCTGGGGACCGGCGAGGTGAAGCTGTTCTCAACGACAGTCACGGGCATCGAAGTCAATGACTATGTGCGCGTCGCCGACATCCCGCATGTCCGTTCCATGCTCCTCTCCATCCCCAAATACGCGCTCAAAGCGGGACAGTACGAAGTCGTCCCGTATCTGCTGCCCCAGGGCGTGGTCATCCCGCCGGGCCTGCTCAACAGTCTCGGAGAGGACGTCGCGGGACTCAATCCTTCCTACCTCGCCTATCCATTTCGCCGCGAAGGCGGAAGGCTGGACGTGACACCCCATTGAGCCGCAAGCATTCAAATCGTAGATTAATCCTGCGCTTCCGCTTCGCCTGATCAATCGTGTGAGGTCTGCCATGCATTACCGGCTTTTCTTCCCACTCGTCTTGCTGCTCGTCTCATTTCCCGCCGGCGTACTGGCGCAACTTCCGTTCGTGGAAGCCGCCATTCCCGTCCGCGACGGAAAGACGCTGCAGGCGGACATATATCACAACGGCGGCCGCATGGCCAAACCGGTCATACTCGTACAGACACCGTATAACAAGGCGCTGTACCGGGTGACGCTCAGCCTTCCCACGAACAGGACCTTTCCCCTCGATACCGCGCGCTACCACTACGTCTTCGTCGACTGGCGGGGTTTTTACGCCTCGAGCGATGCCGCCGCTGCAGGCTACGACCGCGGACTCGACGGGTACGACATCGTGGAGTGGATCGCAGCACAGGACTGGTCGGACGGAAAAATCGGCACATATGGCGGCTCCGCGCTCGGCGCGATACAGTTCCAGACTGCCCGTCATCATCCGCCTCACCTCGTCTGCGCGATGCCGATGATCATCGACTACCGCACTGAATATTCCGACTATTATTACGGCGGTGTCCTCCGGCGGGAGCACGTCGAAACAATGGAAAAACTTGGCTTCGTCACGGTCAGCTTTATCACCTCGCGACCGGTTGAAAACGCAGTATGGGACATCGTACGGCAGGGAAGCGACTACCCCGACGAAATCGCCGTCCCCCTGCTGATGGTCAGTGGCTGGTACGACCACTATCCGTCTGAAATTCTGCGCGCCTTCACGGATCTGCGGCAGCGAAGCGACCCTTCGGTGCGGGACAAGCACAAATTGATCATGGGGCCGTGGCTGCACGACGGCGTGGACAGGGAGAAGCAGGGCGAACTCGTTTACCCCGGGACGGAAAGCATCGCGCGAGAGGCGGCACTGCAGTTTTTCGACTATCATCTGCACGGTGCGAAAAACGGCTGGCCGCTGCGACCCGTCCTCCGCTACTACCAGATGGGCGACAACAGCTGGGAGGAAACAGAACAGTGGGATGACGCCTCCGCGGCGGAACAGGCCTGGTATCTGCACGCAGACGGCAGTCTTTCGACCGGTCTCCCTGCGGCAAGCGACCCCGCACGCAGCTTCCGCTTCGACCCCCGGGATCCGTCACCCTCCCACGGTGGCGCCCGTTTCAACCCTTTCGATTCCTCGGTCGATCCCGGTCCGCGTGACATCCGCACGCTCGTCGAAAACCGCGACGACGTGCTGCTCTATACGTCGGCGGAGCTTGAAGAGGACGTTCGCGTCCGGGGCGCCATGTTCGTCGACCTGCATGTGCAATCCGACCGCAGGGATACGGATTTCAGCGTACGTCTCTGTGACGTGTATCCGGACGGCAGGTCTGTTATCCTGACCGACGGCATACTCCGCGCCCGCTTCCGTGAAGGGACGGACCGGGAAGTCCTGCTCGAGGAAGGGATTCCTGCCGCGCTTCGCATTCCGCTGCAGGACATTGCGCACACTTTTCTCAAGGGGCACCGCATCCGACTGGTCGTGGGCAGCGCGGACTATCCTCGTTTCGACATCAACCTCAACAACGGCGGCGCAATGTACGAAACGGGTGACACGCTCGTCGCGGAGAACAGCGTACTGCATGCGCCCGGCAGCGTATCACGCCTCGTGCTCCGCACCGCGCGTCCCCTTCGCGCGGACGCCCCTCCTGCCGCGCATTCCGCCGGGATTCTCTCCGCGTACCCGCAGCCCTATGCACCCGTCACCGGTCCGCTGCGTATCACGTGCACCGCTGATCGCGAGGTCGCGGACATACTGGTCGTCGACATCCTGGGACGCGTGCGTGCCCGCCTCGCCGTACCAGAAGGAGCAGGCCCCAGGACACTCACATGGAACGGGACAGGCAGCGGCGGTGTGCGTCTCCCGGCCGGGCTGTACCGGCTGATATACCATGGCGATGGCGGGACGGATGTCCACGATGTCCTCATGCTGCAGAGCCGCTGACGGCACAATGTGGAGTGCGGAATTATCCGCAAAAAACCGCTGTTTACCATCATATGAATTCGACCCAGAAGATTTCCGCAGACGCATCGCAGGATCCACTCATCGCCAATCCCCCGGAGAACCGGGAAGGACCGTTCACCACCGTCGTCCGGCGCACTGTTCGCAAAGGGCGCGAGGAGGCCTTTGAAGATTGGCTGAAGGGCATCATGAACGACGCCCTGCGTTTCCAGGGACATCTCGGCACCGGCATTATCCGGCCCTCGAAAAAATCGCGGCCCGAATACATCATCGTGTTCCGTTTCGACACGTATGAGAACCTCATGTCATGGGAGACCTCGGACGTGCGGCGCAGCTGGGTGGAGCGGGTTCAACCGCTGATCACCGGAGAAACGAAGGTGCAGCGTCACACGGGACTCGAATACTGGTTCACTGTCCCTGACCATCCTGAGAGTGCGCCGCCTCCGCGCATAAAGATGGCCTTTGTCACCTGGCTCGCCCTGTTCCCACTCGTGATGCTCATCCCTCCGCTCCTCGAGAACCTGCTCGGCACGATGCCCGGCTGGGGCCAGATCATGATCATCGCCGCCGTCATGGTGCTGCTGATGACGTATGTGGTCATGCCGCAGATGACGCGTCTCTTCTCCCGCTGGCTTTACAGGTAGCGCAGCGCGGCGGAGGTGCTTTGTGTGTGCGAGAGTGGTATTTTCCACTCACCGTCTCACCACATCCGGATCACACCGTGCTGCGAACACTGCTTCCCCTCCTCATCCTCGTCATCCTTTCCATCCCCGTCACCGCGCAGACACAGGAAACAGCAGGCTGCGACCTGGCCATTGTGCACGCGACCGTCATTCATACGCATCAAAAACGCGTGGTCAAGGACGCGGTCGTGCTGATTGGTGATGGCCGCATCATGCGTGTCGGACCGTCGTCAGAGGTCGGCATTCCAGACGGATGCCGCACGCTGGACGCCGCGGGCAAGTACCTGCTTCCCGGCCTGGTGGACGGACACATCCATTTCTTCCAGTCCGGCGGCCTGTACACGCGACCGGATGCCATTGATCTGCGCGCGCACGCGCCCTACGCGGAAGAACTCGATTCCATACGGGCAAACATAGACGACGTCTTCCTGCGCTATCTCCGATGCGGCATCACCACAGTGGCGGATGCCGGCGGACCGATGTGGAATTTCGACGTGCGTGACGCCGCGCGCCGCAGTGAGCGTGCACCACACGTATTCCTGACCGGTCCCCTGATCGCGTCCTATCAGCCCGATGCGCTGACGACGGACGATCCCCCCATCATCAGGGTTTCATCGCCGGAGGAAGCGCGCGCGCTCGTTCGCAAAGAAGCGGCGAAGCGCCCGGATTTCATCAAGGTGTGGTACGTGGTTTCGAAGCGTCTTTCCCTTGGCGTGGAGGAATTTCGTCCCGTGCTGGAAGCCATCGTCGATGAAAGCCGCAGGGCCGAGCTGCCGGTGTGGGTGCACGCGACGGAGCTGGAAACCGCACGTGCCGCGGTGGAGGCCGGCGCCGATGTCCTTGTTCACGACATCACGGACACGGAAGTGGACGAGGCCTTCCTCTCCCTCGCGCGTGAACGCGGTGTCATCCTCGTTCCGACACTGTGGGTCTTTCAGTCATATGCTCTCGTGTTCGCCGGTCAGTTCGTTCCCACGGCGGAAGAACTCGCTATGGCAGATCCGCGCATCCTCGGTTCGCTGTTCGATATCAGGGGCATGCGGGCCGAGGACCTGCCCGAACGCGTCCGGGCGCTGCAGGGACGCGAGGGGCTCGAGCTGCCCTCAGCGGTCGCGCTCACGAACGTCCGGAAACTGCATGAAGCGGGAGTGCGCATCGCGGCGGGTACGGATGCCGGGAACATCGGCGTGCTGCATGGCCCCTCGCTCTTTCGTGAACTTTCGCTGATGGTGGAAGCCGGCATGAGCGCACACGATGTTCTCATTGCGGCGACCCTCAACGGTGCGGCGCTCGTGGGCATGGAGGATGAGACCGGGTCGATCGAAGAGGGGAAGCGAGCGGACCTCATCCTGCTGAACAGCGATCCCCTCGCAGATGTCGGGAACTGCGCAGATCTGCATCGCGTCATCCGGGACGGCCGTGTCTACGACCCTGCGACCCTGCTGCCGCCCTCCCCGGAGGATCTCGCACAGATGCAGCTCAACGCGTACAACGCCCGCGATCTGGAGGCTTTCCTGTCGGTGTACCACCCGGACGTGGAGGTATATTCCTTCCCCTCCACCCTGCAGTACAAAGGACGGGATACAATGCGGAAAATATACGGGGAGTTCTTCAATGAGGCGAAAGGGCTGCACTGCCGCTTGCTCAATCGCATCACCTATGAAAACTCGGTCATCGACCGTGAATACGTCACGGGCGTGCCCCGTCAGGATGCCGTCGAAGCCGTCGCGATATACGAGATCGCCGACGGCTTCATCAAGAAGGTCTGGTTCATTCAGTAATCTGCGGCATGTCGGGAGATTACTCCCCGGCAAGGCTCGCGATGATGAGACGGTTCACCATTTCAGGACGCTCGATCTGCAGCATGTGTCCCGCCTTCGGAACCATGTGCAGGGTCGCCTGCGGTATTTTCTCCTCCCCGATGCGCATGACATCCTCCGTGCGGCCGCCGTGCAGGTAGGGATTGGGGATGAGATTATCCTTCTCACCACCGATGATCACCGTCGGAACGTTGATTTTTTCGAGTTTCATCCACACCGGCTCGTCGACCATGGCCGCGACGCTTCGTGAAACCGCGTACGCGAAGCGCTCGAACTCCGGGACCTTGGCCATCCGCGCCCGCTCTTCCACCATCCATTCGAGATCGTTCCGCCAGCAGTAGAAATTCGCGGCGAGGTTCGCGCGTATCGCAGGCTCCGGTGTGGCAATCACAAATTCCGGGGTGACCGCGCCTTTCAGCCAGCGTCCCTCTCCGTCCTTGAAACGTTCGATGCCCGCAGGCGAGAGCAATATCAGTTTCCGCACGCGTGTGCTGCCTTCGAGCACCATGGTCATCGCGATCTGGGATCCCATCGAGTGTCCGACAACCGTGGCCTGCTCTATGCGCAGCGATGCCAGCAGCGCATCCAGCGTCTCCGCGTAAAAGCGCATGCCATATGGAGTGCTGAAGGCCTTGCCGCTCTTCCCGTAGCCCGGCAGATCCACAACAACGACGCGATATCCCGCGGCCCGAAGATCCGGCAGATTATACCGCCAGAAACCTGCGTTGCTGGCCAGGCCATGGACGAGAAGCAGCACGTCGCCGTCGCCGCCGCTGTCGTGCCATGCAAGATCGGTGCCGTTGACCGTTCCGTGTTCCATTTGAAAACCGTAGTCGATGCTTTCAAACGGCAATGGTGCCGCGTCATGGTAGAAACGTGCGGAGGAGCAGCCGGCAAGCATGATTGATACAACGCTGAGAATAATGAGTTTTGCTTTCATGATGCGTATCCAGGGGGAATATGACGACGGGAAAGGTCAGAACATGAGCCAGGCGATGGTGGCGAACACCACCCATGGGTCATCGGGTCGCGTGTCGCTGTTCCGGACGAAGGCGCTGTCGTAGAAGTCGCCCGGCACCATGTAGGCCATATGCAGTCCGAAATTCATGAACACGGCGTAATTGTACTTGAACTCCGCGTTTACTTCGTACCCCATGAAATCTCCGCCGAGCATCGGATTCTCATTCGCAAGCGCCGCGGCGGCGCCGAGTTTCATCGAGAACTTGTTCGGGACCAGGTCGTTGTAGTAGTTCAGGAACAGGGCCGAGGTGCCGTATCCCATGTTCGAGATGTCGTGCACCGCGGAATAATAGCGGTTGATCACCTGCGCGTCCGGGAAAAGGAGGAACGCCCGATGAGAGCTGTAAATCCCCACGGGGGAGCCCCAGGTATTGCCCGTCACAAC
>CAJXSA010000104.1 GCA_913060595.1 uncultured Ignavibacteria bacterium | reverse complement strand
GGCGTCCACGCTGTCGTGAACGCGGAAATCGAGCCATTTTTTCGCGCTGGCAGAACTCTGTTTCCCGTGCCGTTTCAGGTTGGGCGCCTTCTCGATCGTGTAGAGGAGGTGAATGGTGCGAATGCCCACCGCATCCGCGGAGCGCAGGATGGCGCTGACGTTATGCGGATCCCACACGTTCTCGAGCACGATGGTGAGGCCAATCTGTCTTTTCCGGAGAACGGATTCGAGCCGCGCTTTCCGGCGCTCGGTGATGGTGTCGATTGTGTGGCGTGGCATGCTGGCTGCCTCCTCTGCTCGGGCCGCGCGCCGCGGCATGAAACAAAAAGGCCATCCCTGGGGATGGCCTGTAGCGGGTGACGGACTCGAACCGCCGACACGTGGATTATGATTCCACTGCTCTACCGACTGAGCTAACCCGCCGCAATAGAGACTACTAATTTAGCGGAGAGGCGTCATATATGCAAGTAATGTGCGGCGATGCCGCATGGTACTCCTCATTTGCTTTCCAGGTATGTAACATCTTCAGCCCGGCGGTGTTATATTTGCGAACCGGGGCAGCGCACCGCTTCCGCATATTCATCACCAGGCAGATACATCCGATGCAACCGTCGCCGCATCCCGATCGTCGTGTCCTGCAATTCTTCACGACCGCGATTTTCGTCGCAGTTGTGCTGCTGCCCGCAGCTCTTCACGCGCAGCCCGACCTGACCTTCAAGCGCATCCGCCTCGACTGGCCGTACGTTGAGGTGTACCTCTCCGTCGGCTGCGACGGCATCAAGAACTACTCCCTGCAGCGGGGTGATATCGAAATCGTCGAAGACGACAAGGTGCTCGATGATTTCGGTATCTGGTGTCCCGATCCCACCTCACGCTGTCCGATTTCCGTGGGACTGGTGTTCGATGCGAGCGACAGCATGGTGGGGGAAGGGAATGCCGGCGCGAAACGGGGCGGACTGCAGTTCGTGGAGAACATGGACAGCTTCGTTGACGAGGCGTGTGTGATCCAGTTCAATTCTGATGTGACGATCTGGCAGTACATGACGACGGATACCGTGCTGCTGAAGAAGGCCGTCAACCGTCTTCCGGCGATCGGAGCGACCGCCCTGTGGGATGGCATTTACAACGGACTTCTTCTCACGCAGTCGCAGGGACACAACCAGTGCCGCGCGGTCATCGTCCTTACAGATGGGGAGGACAACTCCTCGTCACGCAACCTTGAAGAAGTCATCGCCTACGCGGTTACGCATAACATTCGTGTGTTTCCGATCGGCTACGGGAAGGATATACGGGAGGACCAGCTCTCACATCTCGCGCAGATCACGGGAGGGAATTACTATCAGACCCCGGATTCCACCGGACTCTCCGGCATTTACCGTGAAATATCGACCGTGATTTACGAGTTTTTCCAGGAATGCATCATCGACTACGAGCCCCGCTGCGCCGATGGAAAGCTGCATGAAGTTGAACTGCGTATACCGAATCTCTGCAACGGCAGTGCGACGAAAACACGCTGGTACAAGGCTCCGCTGGACTCTGCGACGTTCTTCACGCGACACCTGGCGCTGGGAGACGTGACGGTCGCGGGAGGTGAAGAAGCCTGGGTCCCTCTGGAAATGATTTCTCCGGTTTTTCGTGACAATTTCTATCCGTTTACCCTGGACCTGCGCTATGACCGTCAGCGCCTGCAGCTGGACCGCGTCGAAACACCCGCGGGAACACTGCTCAGCGGCATGGATGTGCACACCGCAAATCTGAGCGCAGGGGCGCGACTGCGATTCCCGGAGGTCCGCGTCCTGGATTCAACGGGAGTCATGTGCTACGCGGTGTTTCGCACCTCGACTGCGCAGGAGAACGTCAGCCTGCCCGTTCGCGTCGATTCGACGGCCATCGACATGGGATGCCTCGTGCCCGTTGTGACCGACGGCATGGTGCGGCTCAAACCGAGCGCGCCGGGTGTCGGCTGCACTGTGAGCGCTCCGACGGCACTGCAGTGGGATCCGCTGACCTCGCAGTACAACCCATCCCCGTTCGAGGTGCGGATGCAGCTGGAGAACAGGGGGACACTGCCTGCCATGGGTGGCGCAATCCGTCTCAATATCGATCCCGCCGTGTATGCATTCGTCGAGCCGGCCACGGCTGTGCAGACAATCAGCGACATTCCACTCGAGGGTGTGCGGGAAGTGATCTGGAAAATTCGCGCACGTCCACAGGGTGAGGATATCACCGCGGAGATCTGTTTCACCGCGACCTTCGACAACCACCCGAACGTCGTTTGCTGCAAGCAGCAGGAAATCATCGCGGCCGGGGCTGTGCTCTCCTGCGGGTACACCTATCCGGAACTGCGGTACGACGAGAGCACACAGTCCTTCGTCCCAAATCCTTTCGTTCTGCGCATGACCGTCGACAACATCGGCGATGTCGCGAGCGGCGCACTCGATGCCACCCTGCAGCTTCCTGCAGGGCTGTACCTGGAAAGCGGGCAGACGGCACGGAAAAGCCTGGTACCCGGGGAAATTGCACCGGGAGTCTCCGCAGAAGTCTCGTGGACATTGCGTGTCGTTTCACTGCTCGGAGGAGATCATTTCCCCATTCGGGCCATGCTGCGCAATGCGGGACGGGAATACCGCAGCTGCACGGATACGCTGATACTGCCGTTCGTGCCGCCTGCCTTCACGACGGACATCACCGTGGAGGGAAGCACCACGCGCTGCGCGGGTGACAGCGTCGTGCTGGATGCCGGAGCAGGCTTCCCCCAGTATCGCTGGAGTACCGGTGCGCAGACAAGGAAGATCACGGTGCGGAGATCAGGGACGTACACCGTGTCCGTGCTCGATGGCCAGGGACGCGTCGGTCGGTCGAACAGCATCGAGGTGCGCATCGAGCCGGTTCCGGACCGTCCCGTCATCATTCGCGAGCACAATACACTGATTACGACAGCGTCTCCGCCGCTCCAGTGGTATCACAATGGGACGGCGATTCCAGGCGCGACTTCCTCACGTCTCGTCGTCACGGAGATCGGGAGGTACGAGGTGGAAAGCTGGTTCGTGCCGTCATGCCGCGTGATGTCACCCGCGTTTTCCGTTGTTGCGCTGGGCACGGGATCGACTCCCGTGGCTGGCAGCCTGGCGATGGACGCATACCCGGATCCGGCACATGGACGTGTCACGGTGGTCGTGCGGAGCGGGATCGGGGGATCGGCCGTCGTGCGGCTGCACAGTGTGCTGGGTCGCGTGCTTCGGGAAAGAAGGATACAGCTGACCCCGGGGACACAGACGCTTTCATTCGAGCTGGATGATCTGCCCCGCGGCATGTACATGCTCACCTGCAGCAATGCGCGCAGCACGGTCCTGCGAAAGATTCTATTGCAATAGCATCGCGGTATCCCGAGCGCGTATAATAGAAAACCCCGTCCCTGGAGAGGGACGGGGTTTTCTATGACGTGGCTGGTCGTTACTTCACGAGGGTCATTTTGCGGACCTGTGAGAAGTTTCCGGCCGTCATGCGGTACAGGTAGGTGCCGCTGTCGAGGGAGCCGGCATCGAGGGTCACCTGGTAGGTGCCCGGATCCTGGAACCGTTCGACAAGCGTGGCGACCTCGTTGCCCAGCATGTCATACACCTTCACCGTCACGTAGTCGGAAGACGTGAGAGCGTAGGTGATGGTCGTGGTCGGGTTGAAGGGATTCGGGTAGTTCTGTCCGAGCGTGTAGCCGGTCGGTGCCGCGTCGAGACGTGTGACGGAGGTTACCTTCGGGCCACCCGCATCGTAATCCCATGAAGAGTAGAAGTTCGGGTCAATCGAGCCCCACTGGGTGCGGATCGTGACCTCGGTCTGTGTATCGTCGATGTTGGCGATATGGTTGTTGCCGAAACCGCCTTCGTTGTCACCGCCGTTGATGCCGAATTTGAACTCCTGTCCGATGAATTTTTTCGAACCGGTGCTGTCCGGTGCGTACATGAACTGCACCGTGTAGATGGTGTCTCCGGCCACGGCGTCGCCGTTGGTGCCGTCATCCCACATCTTCTTGGGTTCGTCTTCACGGAGCGTGAGTCCCCAGGTCGTCCAGCCGCCGGTGGCGGGACCGTTCATCCACACACCGTTGGTGAGTATGGACGCGGGGTCGGTGACGTTGTCATTGCCCTGGATGTCGACCAGGGTGTCGCCTGCGAGCACCTGGTAGACGGCCGGACGGACGTCCAGCTCCCAGGTGACGGTAACGGGCTGCGAGAGCACCGAGGTGTTGCGGAAACGCGGCATGCGATTCGCGCTCACCTGGCTGTCCTCGACATCCTCGATGTCGACGATATCTTCTTCAGGAGTGAAGAAGCGGCGCTCGGCGAGCGGATCGCTGCTTTCCTCGAAGTCGAAGTTGAAGTAGGTTTCACGAATGTCCTGACCGTCCTTCTGCACGTAGTACTGGTAGAAGATGCGGTCGCCCTTCTTGAGTACGAGGGTTTCGCTGCCGACGTATTTGTTGGTGAAGCCCTGCTTGGTGAGAATGGTGCGGGTCGGGGATTCGTCGCTGAGATTACGTGCCGTCCCGCTCCAGCCCGTCTGCACGAACAGGGTGTCGCCGGTACGGAAACCGCGCTCCTGGATGGCCGTGCTCATGTCGACGGTGTAATTGACGGTGATAGTGTCGCTGCCCACGAAGGGAACCGGGCGCTGGTTGTTAAACCACACCCACTGCAGCGTGGTGTCGGCCTTGCCGATGGGGATGTTGAACGTCCGGTTGTCGATGCCTTCCCAGGTGGCGGGATCCTCGTCCGGATCGTCGGAATTCATGATGACGAACTTGTACTCGATGGTCTGTCCCTCGGTGACGGAGTCACGCGGGATGAGCACGAGGCCGGAGAAGAAGTTGCCGGCGCTGTACTGGCGGCTGCCGCCGTTGCCATGCGGCTCTTCCTGGCTGAGGAAGTTGGTATGCGCCCAGCTCAGGTTGCCGAGGTAATCGGGAAATGCCGCGCCGCGCACGCCGATTTTCTGCGTGGCGGGATTGAAGCCTTCCCAGCCCTGCATGTTGACGCGCACCCAGACGGCGATGCTGTCCTGCTGCGGGGGCCACGGGGTCCAGAACTGCTCCTGGCGGTCAGGCGAGCCGTTGACGAACTGCAGGGGCACCATCATGTCGGAGGTTCCCGTCTGCAGCACGCGGTTGCCGCCCGGATCGATGTCGTTTTCCCAGCCCTTGTTCGCATTGTCGCCGTCGGCGTTCATCGCATGCGTGAAGAGCTTGTAATTCACCGTCGCATTGGAGGGGAATTCCACGGTGGCGGTCCAGTAGTCGCCGCCTGCGTTGGTGAAGACGACGGGACTGGTGTTGTCCCAGGTCAGCGGGGCGGTGTCGCCGCGCATCTGCACAAAAGCCTGGTCAGGCCAGAGCGTGTCAGGCACTGTCGCGGTGTTCACGACGAACGTTACGTCCACGGTCTGCGCCATGGCGCTTCCCATGAAGAACGTCATCGTCAGCACAGCAAAAAGCAAAATGCCTTTTCTCATAGATGTACCTCCAGAAACGTTGAAGTAAGAGTGTCGAGCGATAGCAAAAACTGCTGTTGCTTTCTGTATTGAAACCGTCACGCCGTTGTCAGAAATCGACCGACAGTGTGATGGTCTGCACACCGTCGAAGAGTCCGAATTCCTGGTACGTGTAGTCGATCGCCGCGGCCGTGCTGCCAAACAGCGGATAGTGGAGACCGATGCCCGCGGTGAGTCCTTCCTGCGAATCATCGAGGAAGAGGGACTTGTAACCGGCACGAACGAAGAAGACGCCGCGATATCCGAATTCACCGCCGATGTTCACGTGTTCGTCATTGTCGTTCGGACGAATGGCGTCGGCAGAAACCGTGAAGCGGAACAAGTCGTCACGGAGCATGTCATAGGAAACTCCCGCGCGGAAAAACAGCGGAAGCTCCCAGGAATCGGTTTTCAGGTCTGCGACGATTGTCTCATTGTTGCCCGCGTTGTCGGGATCGAGATCAATGCGCTGCGTCAGGTCCTTGCCGTCGAGCTGCATGTCACCACCAAAATTCGAGAGCGAGGCGCCGAGGCGCAATCCGTCGAAGGGTGTGGTGAACATCAGGCCGACATCGAAGGCGATGGTGGACGCGCTCTCGTTCCAGATCTGCTGCGTGATGTACTTGAACGAACCGCCGATGGAAAACCGGTCGGTCAGGCTGCGCGCATAGCTGATCGTGAAGGCGAGGTCCTGCGCGGTCCATCGTGCGCCGGTGCCTTCGGGCATGACGACGGTGCGGACTTCCTCCTCGCCGTAGTCGAGTTGCGTCAGACTGATACCGATTGCGTTGCTGGCGTCGAGTGCGAGGGTCAGTCCGACCCAGTTCAGATCGGTGTCTACCAGCCAGCCTGTGTGCGAGGCGACGACCTGTGAATGTCCGATGCGTGAAAGCGCGCCGGGATTCCAGTACATCGCCGAGGCATCATCGCCCATGGCGACGTATGCGCCTCCCATGGCCACGGCACGGGGACCGACGCCGATGCCGAGAAACTGTGCCGCGGTCGTGCCGACTTTGCTCTGCGCACGGGCGGCGAAGGGCAAGGCGGCAGCGAGCAATGCGAGCAGAACAGATCGTAGCAGGGTGTTCATAGGCTCTCCGTGTCCTGGCTATTTGATGATGGCGATTTTGCCGGATTTTTCGCCGACCGGCGATTCCAGCACGTAGAAATAGACACCGTATGCGATGTCGAGATTTTCCTTCGTCTTCAGGTTCCATGTGACAGTGCCGTCGTCGATCGCACTGTCATGCCGGAGCGTGATGACATGGTCTCCGCGCGAGGTGAAAATGCTGATCTTCGAATCGCGGGGAACATGGATAAAATCGACTTTCCGCTCTCCGCGACCGGTCGTCACACCCGGAGGAAGAGGAGATTCATGTGTGGTGGCCGCGACGTAGGGATTGGGCACCACGCCGACGCGGCTCAGCTGATCGCCTGCCTGCACGTCATCCACTTCCGGGAGGGACGGGGAGAAGGCGTACATGTCACCGTTGCGGAACGGCTTGGACGTGCGCAGTTCTATCAGTTCGCCGTCCCCGAAATCGTAGACGGTGTCTTCGGGAACCGCGGGCCTGTTCTCGAACGCCATGATCCAGGTGAAGAACGGATCGCCGTTCTGCTTGAGATCGAAAAACGCGACCTGATCGGTTTTCGAGAGCAGTTCGTTTCCGTCGGTGTCGACGAAAATGAACGGGATGCGGTGGTCTTCGGTCACGTTGTACACGGTGAAGTTGACCGGTATGGCAGGGGATCCGAAGAGCGCCGCCGAGGTGTCGATGACGTCGTCCGCGAAGCGAATTTCATAATCGGACGGGTAACGCGCTCCCCGCAGCGTATCGCCGGGACCGAGCAGGATGTCCGTCGTCGCGAAGGTGTAAATCATGCTCTTGGTGGGATTCTCGGTGCGGAAGCCCGAGAGACTGTCCACCAGGTCGATGCGCCAGTCGTTCTGGAAATTCAGCTGCAGGCCGTCGAAGATATCCGAATCGAGCGCTTCGGATACGTAGGGACTTCCTGCGATATACGGACTCTCGAACACGGGGTAGTACGTGTAGAGCATGTCGTACTGGCCGGAAAGACTGCCGCTCGCGGTCTGGCGGATATCGCCGCGCCGGGCATCGATACGGTAGCGGGAAGGATCGATCGGACCGTTGTTGTCGCGCACGAGCACGTCTGCGAGGTTGATGTTGCCGTGCGGCAATTTGACCGGCAGCGTATCGGCGACGGTAAATGTGAACTGCTGCTGGGTTTTGTTGAGCACGCTGTACGTGGTCGTTATCTGGGCCAGTTCCTGGAAATCATCCTGATCCACGATGCCGTCGCCGTCGTTGTCCAGACCGTCGGACATGACGTCCGTGAAGGTCACCACATAGCTGTTGACTTCCAGGCGCATGGCGTCGATGACGTCGTAGGCCAGTGCGCCGGTCGCGTGCGACTGTGCGGAAGTGAGCTCCACGCCTGAGAGAGGTGCGTCGTATCCGGCCACGGGCGCGTTGGGGACTACCATGGCGGTATTGATGTCCAGTTCCGGGTCGCCGCCCGCCGTCAGACGTATGCGCTTCGAATTCTCCGCCGGGAAGATGTCAGTCTCCTCGTTGCCGCGATCGTAGGCAACCACCGCGTAGTAGTACGTGCGTCCGTTCTGCACTTCCTCGTCCGTCCACGAATGCTGCAGGCCGGAATTGTCGCCGAGATTGTACGACCGGCCGGAGACGGTTTCGAACAGGGCAGGACTGGGCCTGAAATATCCCTGCACGCCGTTGATGAGATCAAACTGGGCGACGGGCTTGAAACCGACGACGATGCCATCCGCGTCGGTGACGGTGGCGGCATCGATGAAGTTGGGATCGGTGGCCTTGTAAATCTTGTAGCCTTCGAAGTCGAATTCCTTGAGGACGGGGTCGAAGGATTTTTCAGCCACGCGGTCCCAGTACAGGGTGACCTCGCCGTCACCGGCGACGGCGCGAAGGGTCGGTTTGTCCGGCGCCACAGGGAAACGGTAGTTGCTGTTGTAGATTTTCTGCACGGTTTCCCGGTGCTTGAGCAGATCGTCGATGTCAGACGAGAAGCCGCCCTGTCCGCCGCCGTACACGAGTGCGAGAGAGAAACGCTCGGTCGCACCCGCGCGCAGGGGGAAATAGCCGGATCCGTAAATGAAGTCGCCGTCTTCGCCCCGCTGCGGTCGGTTGTTGATGATGGATTTCGGGACATCGAAGAAGCCGGGTGCCATGCGCTCCCACAGCTCCCCGTCATCCGCGAGCGTGATATCGCTTGCGGGCGTGAAGTACTGGAAGGAGGTCAGTCCGACCTGGTCGGATTCATCGACGTCCGTTTTGTCAATATTCGGCTCTCCGGGAAGGCCGGTGTCGAAACCGCCGAAATCGTAGCCGGATGTCGGTGTGCCGTCGCCTTCACCGAAATCGTTCGTTTCGTCGACGCCATCGCGCCCGACATCGTCGAAATCGATGTTCCAGTCGCCGTCGTTGTCCACGAGGTCGTCACGGCGTTCATCGACCATGCGGTCGCTGATGCCGGCCCCGGTTTTGTAGTCCACGTAACGGACGGGACGAAGGATGTCGATCAGCGTGTTGCCCTGCGTATCCCGCTTGAGCTGCCGGTAATGCAGGAAATAGTTTTCGTCGATGACACCATCGAGATCGTTGTCAATGCCATCGTACGCGTTGGGGTTGACGATGCTGTTTCCCTGTGCGTCGGTGATAACGTTGCCTTCGGAAAGCACGGTGCTGCCCGGAACGATTTCGATCTCGAGTCCTCGCGTTTTCACCGTCATCGGCGAGGATCCGACCTGCACGGTGCTGCGCTCATAGTTGTCGTCGATGACGACGAGCGTCATGCCCGCGCCGACGACGGTCGAATCGAAACTGTCGGAGGCGAAGAACGGGGCGGCGGATGCGAAATCAGCATCATTGTCGTTGTCGATTCCGTCGAAGGGATTGCCAGGACTCTCGAGAAACGCGTAGCCCACGAGTCCGACAGGACCGACCCAGCTGGGATTGCGGCTGTTGTTGTCCGGGTAATCTCCGGTGTAGGTGAGATCCTTCTCCACGTCGAAGAAGGAGAAATCGTCGTCGTATTCACCCGGGGAGTCGTCGCCGCCCGTGACACCGATATAGGTGCCGACGAGCATGCCGAACACGGCGCGGTTGTAATTCGTGGTGCCGGTATTCGTGATTTCGTACAGCCAGAAAATGTTGTCCTGCGCAAGAAACTGTGCCCATTGCAGTCCGCGCACGCGCATCTCCAACGCGAGGCCGTTCCGCGAAGGATTGCGGGAATCCGGCTTGAAGGAGACGCCGAGCGTGTTGTTCGCCGCGAAGTTGAATCGCTCGTCGACGTTGTCGTCCATGACGAAATACGTTTCCTCGTCACTGCTGGACGTCTTGCCGAAGAAGCCGTTCCAGGAGCCTCTCCAGCCCGGATCCGTGGCGTCGTTGAGACGGTCGGGCCAGAACGAAGGCCAGGTTTCCGGGTCAGTGAGAAGGGCGACCCCGTCCTGGCTGGCGTTGAAATACCCGGAGACGGGTTCCCATGTCCACGGAATGCCGGACGGGGATTCGTCTCTGCGGGACGTCGGGCGTGACATGGGGGCGGTGACGACGCTGTTGAACGTCTGTCCGTTCCACTGCACTTCGGCGCCGACGAAGGGGCTGACGTCCCCGAGATAGCCGTTGTTGTCGTATATCCATGCGCCGCGCGGTCCGCCCGTGGCGGGCTGGCCGATGACGCCCCAGTTGCCGAACACGGTTTTGACGCGATTTCCGGCCATGACATTCGACCGCCGGAATTCCCTGCCGCTCTGTGCCGGCAGCTGCCCGGCCAGCAGCAGGAGCAGCGCGCCCGCGATGATGTACCAATGTCGTTTCATAGACTTCCGCATGATTGTATCGTTGATCTTCATATCAGAACTCCACGCTGACGCCGATTTCGACACGGCGCGGTTCGGAGTAGAACGTGGGAACGGTGAAGTAATCCTCGATGGTGTTCACGTATTCCGGCGTGTTCTGCGCCTTGATGCGCTCGAGATCCGTCGTGTAGCCCGCGCTGCCCGTGTCGTCGAATACGCCGAGTTCGTTCATGGTATCGAAGACGTTAAAGACGCGAAGGAATAGAATGAAATCCAGCACGCCGAAGGAGAGCGTCTTGTAAAGGCGCATGTCGGCGTTGACTGTGTTGGGCTTGAACTGGCTGTTGGTGATAAGCGAAGTGATATCCTCCGTCCGGCGCGGGGTATACGGCATGCCGCTGCCGTACTGGAAGATGAAGCTGCCGCCGTAGGATGGACCGCTGTATGAGACGGACGCGTTGACGGTATGGCGCTGGTCCCAGCTCAGCGGTGTCAGCTGCACTTCCGGCAGATCGCCGCGGGCGGCCGCCTGCTGTGCGGCGAAGGGATCCGAGGCGGTGCCGCGTGCGATCTAGAAGGTGTAGTCCAGTGCGGCGGCGAGACCGCCGGAAAAGCGCTTGTTGAAGGAAAGCACCAGGCCGCGGGTGTACGCGAAATC
>CAJXSA010000103.1 GCA_913060595.1 uncultured Ignavibacteria bacterium | reverse complement strand
CGGCGCCAGCGCGGCGGCGGCATCGTGGGCGGCGGAGGCGGCGTGACGCCCTCGTGGTATTTCCTCAACACCGCGGACCTCAACGACGCGCTCGGCGTGAAAGGTTTTCCGCAGCTGAGCGAAGACGGCATGTACCTCTTCGGGGGACGCGGCTACGCGTACATCATGCTCGTCCCGAACCTCCGCATCGGCGGACTCGGCTACGGCGGCAGCGCCGAAGAGCGCGTCGACATCGACGGGCTGTACCGCTCGACCAAACTCGACGTCAGCGCCGGGGGCGTGACCGTCGAATACGTCATTCCCTTCGGCCGCTTCCACATCGCCTTCGGCGGCATGATCGGCGGCGGCAGCTACGAACTGACCATGACGCAGGCCGAGAACAGCCGCAAGACCTGGGGCGGACTCTTCCCCACCGAACTGGAGAGCAACGCCGACAGGCGGCACGTGATGACCAGCGACTTTCTGACCTGGCAGCCGTCGCTGACGCTGGAATACGAAATTCACCCCTTCATCATCCTCGACCTGACCGGCGGCTGGTTTGGCGGCACGGCCGAGGAGTGGGAGCTCGACGAGCATTTCACCGTGGAGGAAATGCCGGAGCTGGACCTCAACGGGGGCTTCCTGCGCTTCGGCGTGACCTTCGGCCTCTTCCTCGGCGAGAACTGACGCGATGACCGTCCGCAGTTATGCGAAAATAAACCTGGGGCTGTACGTGCTCGGCAAGCGCGAGGACGGCTTTCACGACCTCGCCACGATTTTCCACCGCGTCGATCTCTTCGACACGCTGCATTTCGAAGCCACGGGCGGGGGCGTCACCCTTGAAGCGAACCGTGACGACATTCCGCGCGACCGGGGCAATCTCTGCGTGCGCGCCGCCGAAGCGCTGCTGCACGAGCAGCGTGACCGGGGCGTGCACATGTACCTGGAAAAACGCATTCCCGCGGGCGCCGGACTCGGCGGGGGCAGTTCGAACGCCGCGGCCGTGCTGCGTGTGCTGCCCGAACTGCTCGGACTCGACGTCCCCGACGAGGAACGGATGGAAATCGCCGCCATGCTCGGCTCCGACGTCCCCTTTTTCCTGCAGGATCGTCCCGCGGAAGCCCGCGGACGGGGGGAAATCCTTCTGCCCTTCGACTGGCGCTGCCCGTACTGGATACTGCTCGTCACCCCGGACATACACGTTTCCACGCCATGGGCCTACGGCAGCCTGCGGCCGCGTCCGAGACGGCCCGAGCCGCCGCTGCGCGCGGCGCTGGAGAAACTGCCCCACGATGCGGGGGCCCTCGCGACGGTGCTGCACAACGACTTCGAGGAAACGGTGATGGAACAGCACCCCGCCATCCGCACGCTGCGCGACCATATGATGGACTGCGGCGCCGCCGGCGCGCTGATGAGCGGAAGCGGCTCCTCTGTATTCGGTCTGTTCGAGACACATCACGCCGCCGCGCGCTGCGCAGAACGCCTGCACGGCGTGCGGGCCACCGCCCTGACGGCACCCGATTTTTTCCCCACGCATATCGTGCGAGATGCGTAACTTTCCCCGGATTTCCCGTGTTGTATATGATGTGGCACGGAGGGACACGACACCGTACCATCTTCCACCAACAGAACACAGACGCGCATGATCCAGCTTCGCAATATCCTTCCCCTTCTGCTTGTGGCCGTCGCGCTGTCCGCCTGCTCCGAAGACGATCCCGCCACCATGACGCATTTCTTCAATCCTGTCTGGACACCCGACGGCAGCACCATCGTCGCGGGCTACCTGCAGGGCGCGACCGCGTCGGTCGACGTCGCCGCGCCTCCGAGCGCGACCTGGGGCGACCTGGCCATCATGGATTACTCTTCGCGCACCCTGCGCACGCTTCCCATGCCGGACGTCGCCACCGTGCACGCGCTCTACGGCTTCGATCCCTCGGGAACGGCCCTGGCCTTCGTGCAGAACGGGCACATCCGCTTCTATGACCTCAACGGGAGCCTGCTGCTCGACTACATGCCCAACGAGGGCGGCAGTCCGGTGCTGATGGATTTCAGCAACACCGGGAATTCCTTTGTCTGGATCGGCGGCACGCCCGGCAGCTACACGCTGAATCAGACGAATTACGACGCCGCGTCATGGACAGTGACCACGGAATTCACCATGGTCAACCTGCCGGACAACGCCACCGCCATCGCGCTCACGATGACCGGACAGCGCTCGGTGGCCGTGCGCTTCGACGACGGCACGATCCGGGAATACGATTTCAACTCCGACCTGCTCCACACTTTCACCACCACCCCTTTCAGCACGCCCAATCCCTGGCAGCAGCGGCTGATGTACGTCTCCGGCAGCCTGGGACGGCGGCTGTACGCGCGCGACGCGGGCGGACTGCACCTGTTCGATCTCGACGCCGGCACGGCGCGGCAGCTGGTGTTCGGCAGCGTGGTGGACATGGACGTGTCGGGCACGCGCAGCTCGATGGTCTATGAGACCGGGACGGGCGACACATGGATCGCCACGATGGAAGGAACGCCCCTCACCCGCATCGGACCGCAGAATATCATGCCGCGCTTCTCCCCCGCCGACAACGGCATCGCCAGCGTCGAGCGCCTCGACGTGTTCACCGATTCACTGCACGTCTTCGTGCTCAAGTAGCCAGCGGCAGCGCGCCAGCCATTCCTCGATATCACGGCGGACCATGCGGTCCGCCGTTTTTGTTTGCGCCGCGCGGAAATACGGCGCCGCCTCCGCGGGCATGCGGTCCGCATAATACACGGCTCCCGCGCGCAGCAGCAGTTCCAGGTGCATCGCCTCGCTGGGAAAGGCCCCGAGCCGCGCGCGCGCACGGGCGCGTCCCTCCGCGTCCCGCATCGTGAGGCGCAGCCATTCCTCGAGCAGCACCGGTGCGGCTTCGTCCGAATCCGAAATGTCATCAAGCTGCGCGGCCAGCCGGGTGGCGCGTTCTTCGCGGAGGGAATCCTCGTTCTCCTCGCGCCGCAGCGCACCGAGCAGGGTTTCCCGCAGCGCGGGACGGGCGCTGCCGCGAAGGCGCAGGGCGCGCTGCATGCGTGCGGCCAGCACCGCCGGCCAGCCCGGGGGCCGTTCGCGCACGAGCGCGGTGAGCGCCCTGTCCGCGGCGGCGGAATCCGACTGTGTCCATGCCGCGGCCGCCTGCCAGAGCAGCAGCGGATACAGGCTCGCGGCGCGGCTGCTGTCGCGCAGCCAGCGCGCGGTGGCCCCGCGCACGGAATCCATCGCGCCCAGCTGATACCACGCCCCGGTGATGCCGAACACCGCCCGGGCGTTCGGCGCCATGCGTTCTGCCGCGCGGTAGAGGCGGAGGGCCTCGTCGAAGCGGCGGTCGCGCAGCGCGCGGGCGGCGCGGCGTCCCCGTTCGGTGATTTCCCGCGGACACACGGCGGTGAACAGCGAGGGACGCGTGAACGAATACATCGTGGCGATGCTGTCGGGCAGCGCCCGCGGGATCGTGCCGAGAAAGACGCGCCAGCGCGTGTTCATTTCCGCGTAGGACAGTCCCGTGACCGACTCGAGGTCGTCCGCGGCATAGGCGCGGCGAATGACGTCCACGCCCAGCGTGTCCATCAGCCAGCGTGTCAGGCTGCCGCTGGCCACGTAGCTGACCGAGGAGCTGTTGGTGGCGAAGCCCAGCGTGCCGATGCACTGCGCGGCCGTGGGCAGCAGGCCGTAGGCGCGCATGGCCGCAGCGTGCTGATGCAGCGTACGGCTGCCCCATGACCACTCGACGGCCATGGCGAGTCCCTCGGTCAGTCCCAGCACCCGTATGAAGGGTGCGCGGTTGATGTAGGGACCGAAGTCCCCCGCCACCACGTGCACGATTTCATGCTTGACCGCATCGCGCCAGTAATCGGCCGAGAGATGGATTTCATGCCGCCAGGGACGCGCGATCTGCGAGCTCTCCGTGCCCAGCAGCCGTTTCTTGCTCTCGCTGTCCGGGTAGAGATAGCTGGTCAGCGTGCCCTTCCACTGCACGCCCAGTTCACGGCACACGCGGTCGAGCTGGAAGCGGTGCTCCCGCGCCACCAGTGCAATTTCCTCCGCGGAGAACTGCGTGCTGTCATAGTGGATTTTCACGGGACCGGAGACATGCTTCGCGCCGAGCACGCGCTCGAGCTGCGCGTAGCTGCTGGTAAAGCCGAGGCTGTCGCCCTGAACGCTGAAATACAGCACCGCGGCGAGAGCCGGCAGGAAGACGGCGAGCAGCAGCGTGCGTGCGCGCGACGGCAGCAGGCGTCCGGTGCGGCGCAGCTGCAGCGCGGCGGCCGCGGTGAGCAGCAGCACGGCGTAGGCCAGGGTGGAAAGCCGGTACAGCAGCAGCGTCACGAAAGGCGGCTGCGTCTGATCCCACGACAGGCCGAGGAACATGCCGAACATGTGGTTGTAGGCGAAGAGCTGCGGACGGGTGAAGATCTGCACGAAGGGCTGCGCGAGGAAAAGCAGAAGCAGCAGCGCGTACACCGCGCCCGCGCGGCGACCCGTGGCCTGTCGCAGCAGGGCGACCAGCGCGGTGGTGAACAGCACGGTGGGCGCGGGAATCAGCAGCCAGAACAGCGCGCCGTCGAGCAGCGCGCAGTTGCGCACGAAGGCCGCGTTGACGAGCAGCGCGGTGAACGGCAATGCGAGCAGCAGCAGTCCCACGCCCGCGGTGCGCAGGGCGCGTGCCAGCATGCGACCAATGCTTTCATCCGCATCCGGACGCGTGAGCACGCGCAGCGGAAGAAAGACACCGACGATGGCCGCGATCAGCGCGAAGACGAGTGCGGATTCATAGCCGAGCGTGTTGAGCAGGCGCAGCTGCGTCATCACGATGCCCGCGACGAGGTACAGCACGGCGAGAACGGCGGTGACACGCCGCGTCAGCACCGGAGCTTCGGCGGCAGAGGTGTCGGAGAAGGTCCGCGGGATGCTCATGGGCGAAGGCCCTCTTCCCCGACCACCACGTAGCGGCGGGTTTCATGCAGGATGCGGAAGTCCTCCGGCATGACGTCGCGTGGCGAGCGGTACACACCTGCGGTGATTTCATCCCGTTCGATGAGCATCGCCACACGCGCCGTGTCCGCGTAGCGCGCCGCACGGTCGCGGATGCCTTCCGCGCCGAGTGCATGCGGTTCGAGCCGTTCGTAGCGGCGCTCCTCCCCCGGAATCCAGCCGATGTCCGCTCCGCGCAGGTACCAGGTCAGCTGCGGGTTGTCCCCGTTGCCGACGAGCAGCACGCGGTCGGCATCGAGTGTTCGCAGCGTGGCGACGGCTTCGTCTGCGCCGTCGACGTAGTCGCGCGGATGCTGCGTCCATATGCGCAGCATGGTGGTCACGGCGAGCACGACGATCATGGCGTAGAGCAGCGGCTGTGTCAGCAGCGGACGCAGGCGTCCCCTGCGGGAGAGCCACCAGGCGAGGAGCAGTGCCGCGGCCGCCGTGCCGGCGAGTGCGAGCAGGGCCGTGCCGCCGTCGGCAGGCAGACTGCCCCGCCGCAGTGCGCCGAGCGTCGTCTTGACAGCCACACGTCCCGCGGGAAACAGCGACCAGGCCAGGCAGAGCGCCGCCGACGCCGTGACCGCGAAGGCCGTAGAGCGTCCCGCACGGCGCGTGACCGCCAGTCCGTGCGCGGCGAGATAGAAGAGCAGCGGCACGGCGGGAATGAGATACACCGTGAAGGAGGAGCGCATGAACAGCAGCGCGGCCATGTGCAGCGTCACGAACACCGCGGCGAGGGGCAGCATGCCGCGATGCGGCAGAGACGCGCCGTGCGAGGGACGCAGCACCTGCCACGCGCCGACGGCGGCGAAGGGCAGCAGCAGGCTGAGGTGAATGACAAGCTGGTTGAAATAGAAAAACATGCCGGTGTCTTTCGTGCTGCCTTCCAGTCCGTGAAAGGTCGCCCCCAGCGGCAGCGACGGGGAGAACAGCCACAGCAGGTCTCCCCCGCCGTGCCGGTCCGTCATCACGGCGAACCAGGGCAGCCACAGCGGCAGGGAGAGCACGGTCATCAGCAGCGCAACGCGCAGGATGCGACGGCGGCGAAACGGCGGGGCAAGGGCGGCGGAAAGCGCCACGGACGCGGGCACGCTGAGGGCGAAGGCGAATTTCGTGAGCAGCGCCGCACCGAGCGCCATGCCTGCGAGAAAGGTGTCGCCCGCGCGCTGGCTGCGCACGCTTTTCCACGCGAAGTACAGCGACGCGAGCATGCAGAGCGCGAGCAGCAGGTCGAGCTGTCCCTGCCGCGAAAAAAAGGTCGGCAGCGGCGCGAAGGCGAAGAGTCCGGCCACGGCCAGCGCGCGTCCCGCGGTGCCGCTGCTGCGGGCGATGCGGTAGACGAGCAGCACCAGCGCGGCGGCGGCCAGTGCCGAGGTCAGGCGGTACACCCAGGTCGCGTCGCCGAGCAGCATGACCAGCGCGGTGGAGCACCAGACGTACAGCGGCGGATGCACGGCGTAGTAGAGTCCGCTGAGCATGTTCGGACTTTGATCGAGCACGTCACCGAACTGCAGCACAGTCTGTACGCGCAGCGCGTAAATCGATTCGTCCCATTGCTGCATCTCACCAAAGGAAAGGCCGACGAAGCGGTACAGCGCCATGATCGCGAGCAGCGGCACGCGAAAACGGACGACCTGGCGGAGTGCCGCACGCCAGAAACGCGGTTTTTCACGCGGCGGCGGCGCTTCGGTATCGATATAGGTGAGCTGCGGCATGATGAAGCCCCAATTTCCATGAATTCAGGCAGAAGCGCAACATCGAGACATCGAATTCCTGCGCCATTATTTTGACACTCGTTGATCTTCCGCATTGATTTTATTGAATCAAAACCATATGTTGTTGTATTGTATTTGACACGAATTTCGGTGTAGTCAATGTATCTCCTCAGTCTCATCATCATTCTCAGTTACATCGTCGGTTCCATTCCCACGGGACTGCTCGTCGGCCGCTGGCTGAAGGGCATTGATATCCGTACACAGGGAAGCGGGAACATCGGCAGCACCAACGTCATGCGGACGCTGGGCTGGAAGCTGGGGCTGCTTGTGCAGGCCGGAGACATCACCAAGGGACTGATCGCGGTGCTCGTGATCGCCCGCCTGCACTACGGCGATTTCCCCTTCAACAACCGCACGCCTTTCGACGACATCACCGTCGTGCAGATCATCGCGGGCATCGCGGCCGTGCTGGGACACATCTTCTCCGTCTTCCTGAACTTCCGCGGCGGCAAGGGCATCAACACCGCGGCCGGCATGCTGGTCGGCATCGCCCCGATCGACATTTCCATCGCGCTTATCGTCTTCGTGCTCGTGCTGCTTTCCACCGGCTACGTGTCGCTGGGTTCGCTGAGCGCCGCCACTGCGTTTCCGACGACGCTGTTCATTCGCTTCAACGTCTTCAACGTCGATATTCCGAGCTACCATACACTGATACTATTCAGCATCGCGACGACGCTGCTTCTCTTCTACGCCCATCGCGCCAACATCCGCCGCCTGCTGGCAGGACAGGAAAACCAGTTCAGCAAACTGAAAGTCCTGGGCCGCAAAATGGGTTCCTCGATGAAGATGTTCTAGCAGCGCGCTGCGGGTGCGCGGCGTCCGCCACGACGGACACCGTGCCCGGACCGACTCCGTACTGTTCCATCTCCTTTCACGACGAGACCGTTCGCGACATCGCGGAAGTTTCCGCGCGCCGGTCACGGACAGGGACGATGCATTCCGGTCCCGGTCACAATGGTTTTCTCTCTGACTGACAGGGTTCGCATGAATATCGGCATACTGGGAGCGGGCAGCTGGGGAACGACGCTTGCCGCCCTGCTCTGCGAAAAAAACCACAACGTCACCCTCTGGTCCTACGACGCGCGGGACGCAGCCAACATGCGCACCGAGCGGCGCAACACCGTGTACCTTCCCGGCCTGCTGCTTCCCGACGCGCTGGCGGTGACCGAGGACATCCGCGAAGCGGTGGCGGGCATGGACATGCTCGTCATTTCCACCCCGTCACAGTTCGTGCGTCCCGTATTGAAGGACGTCGACGGCGCGCTGCCCGGAGACGCCATCGTGGTCAACGTCGCCAAGGGCATAGAGAACGGATCGCTGCTGCGCGTCTCGCAGGTGGTGCACGAGCTGTGGCCGCAGATGACCGCGGGACAGTATGCGGTGCTCTCCGGTCCGAGCCACGCGGAGGAAGTGTCGCAGAAGCGTCCCACCACCGTCGTCGCCGCGTCGAGCAATCCCCGCACGGCGCGCACCGTCATCGAAACCTTCATGACAGACAGCTTCCGCGTATACGGCTCCGACGACGTGATCGGCGTGGAACTCGGCGGATCGCTCAAGAACGTGATCGCCATCGGCGCCGGCATCTGTGACGGCTCGCAGTTCGGCGACAACACCAAGGCGGCGCTGATCACACGGGGACTGGCGGAGATCCGACGCCTCGGCGCAGCGCTCAACGCGGATCCGCACACCTTCGCGGGACTGTCGGGCCTGGGCGATCTGATCGTCACCACCATGAGCCGGCACAGCCGCAACCGCCATGTGGGCGTGGAAATCGGCAAGGGCCGTCCCGTGCGCGCAGTGCTCGACGAAATGACCATGGTGGCCGAAGGCGTGGACACCACGCGCTCGGCGCATGAGCTGGCCCTGAAGCTCGGCGTGGAAATGCCCATTATTCACCAGATGTATTCCATTCTCTTCGAAGACAAGAACCCCATTCTCGCGACGCAGGAGCTGATGACGCGCGAAGCAAAACACGAGGACTGGTCATGAGCGGCCCCGGCGGCGACAATCTCCCGGTCATCGGCGGCTACACGCTGTCCGCGGCCGTGGGTGAAGGCGGCAGCGGCACGGTGTACCGCGGCAGCCGGAAAGGCGAAGACGGCAGCGTGGCCGTCAAGCTGCTGCGTGATGCGAATGCCACGCAGCGTGACCGCATGCAGTCCGAATTCCGCCTGCTCAGCCGGCTGCGCCATCCCCTGCTCGTGGCCGTGCATGACTTCGGCTACGCGGAGGACGGCCGGCCGTACTATGCGATGGACTGGGTGGACGGGCAGCCTCTCGCTCCCGCGCATGTGCGCGGCGAAGACGGACAGCTCGACGCGCAGCGCTTTGCCGAGCTGGTGTATCAGCTCAGCGCCGCGCTCGAATTCATCCACAGTCAGCACATCGCGCACGGCGACCTCAAGCCCGCCAATGTCATGCTGCCGGAAAGCGGCGACGTCGCTCAGCCGCGGCTGATGGATTTCGGTCTCAGTGCGCTCACCGCCGACGAGGCTTCGGGACTGAGCGGCACCTTCGAATACATGGCCCCGGAAATCATACGCGGCGGTCGACCGGACGCATCGAGCGACCTGTACGCGCTCGGCTGCGTGCTGTACGAAATCGCCGCGGGTGCGCCGCCGTACAGCGGCGAGCGTCCCCTCGACGTGCTCAAACAGCATCTCGACGCGCCCCTGCCCGGCTTTCCCGACGACGTCGGCGCGCCGTTCGCGCTGTGGATCACCACACTGCTGCAGAAGCAGCCGCAGCTGCGGTACCGTTCGGCATGGCAGCTGCACGCGCAGGCCGCCGCGTACCTCGAACGGGAGACCGCGCTCACGCGGGAAGACGACGCGCAGACGCTGCGTCTTCTCGACATCCCGCGCGAGCAGGAACGCGCGCAGGCCGCCGAGACCTACGCCGCATCCCGCGCGCGCTCCGGCGTGCTGTACGTGGAAGGCCCGCTCGGCGCGGGGAAAACCCGTTTGCTGCGGGACATCGTCACCGATGTGCAGTTCGCCGGCGGACGCGTGGGACGCCTGGAAGTGCGACCCGGACAGGGCAGCTTCGCGCCCGTGCTCGAACTGATCGGCCGCGCGGGTCCGTCGCATGCGGACACGCAGCTTGCGGACACGCAGCCGCTCATCGACTTACTCGCCGCGGCCTTCCCCGGCGCACTGCAGGGCGGCGGCACGGCTGCGGGCGACGCGCTCGGCATGGAGAACGAGAAACTGCGCATCTTTCACGCCGCGGCCACGCTGCTCGCCGGAGGCATGGATCTCAACGCGGTGCTGATCGACGACCTGCATGCGGCCGACGCGCTGACACGGGAATTCGTGGCGGCTCTCCCCTCCTACCTCGAAGCCGCAGACAGCCAGGGTTTCCTGCTGCTGTGCGGCTGCGATCCTTCCGCCATGGAAAGCGACGACGAGGGCAGCACCGCGCGCGTGCGCCGCATCACGCTCGGACCGCTGACCCGGGCGCAGATCGCCGACAATCTCGCGCAGCTGCTCGGCAGCGTCTCGCCGTCTTTCGTCGAGGTGATCGCGCGGCAGAGCAAGGGCATGCCCGGTCGCGTCGAAGACCTTCTCAACTTCTGCGTGCGCGAACAGCTGCTCGAAGCGACGGACCACGGCTGGCTGGTCCATGAGCGCGAAAACCTGGGGGGTCTTTTCCCCTCTTCCATGTCGCAGATGTACGCGCGCGCCGTCGAGCGTCTCGACGAGACCGCCCGCCGTCTGCTTTCCTTCATCACCGCCGCGTACATTCCCCTCCCCGTCGACGCGCTTGCAGCGCTCTGCACGCGGGACGAAGATGAGATGCGCGACGCCGCCGCGCTGCTGCAGCGCAGCGAGCTGGTGGAGTATGTTCCTGCCGGACTGTATCCCGCGCACGACGCCGTGCGCGCGGCCGCCGGCGACGCCGATGCGGAAGTGCATGACGCGCTGTCCGCCTGGTTCGTGGCACATCCTCCCGCCGAGGACGGCGATGCCGTGCGGGCGCATCACCTGCTGCACGGCTCCGAGCCCTCCCATGCGCTCGATCCGCTGCTGTCCGCAGCCGCTTTCCGCGAACAGCGTTTCGACTACGCGGGCGCGGACCGCTTCCTGCGCGACGCGCTGCGTCTGCTCGGCGACGGAGACGCGGAGCGGCGCTTCGACGTGCTCTCCTCCCTCGGCCGCCTGAACAACATACTCGGACGCCGCGCCGACGAAGAGGAATTTCTCGAGGAAATGCTGCTGCTCGCCGCGCAGTCCAATTCCCCCGCACGACTTGCCGCCGTGTACCGGAGTCAGACCGCGTACTA
>CAJXSA010000102.1 GCA_913060595.1 uncultured Ignavibacteria bacterium | reverse complement strand
CTCGGCATGAAAGCCGCACTCAGCGAAGAGCACGGCATGATCCCGCAGGCCGCGGTGCTCGTCACCGTCGGCATACCGGGCACCGGCTCGGAATATTTCGACAGCGACTGGCCCGCGCCGGAAATCCGCTTCGCCTTCGCGCACCCGCTCTCGGACGTCTTTTCCATCGGCTATAATCTCGGCATCGCATGGGACGGGACCTCCCCCGTGCATGCGGGCTACTACTCCTTCGTGCTCGGTGCGGGACTCACCGAGATGATCGGCGCCTATGCGGAAGTCTACGGCGATCTGCCCGGCGACATGCCTGCGCTGCATCGCGCCGATGCGGGACTGACCTTCCTGCTCAACCCCGACCTGCAGCTCGACCTCTCCGCCGGCATGGCCCTCAGCACACCTGACGTCGCCATCCCGCATTACCGCATGGACAGCTTCGCGGGCTTCGGTGTTTCCTGGCGCGTACCGCTGATCGCTGGCGGAGAGTAATCCGCAGCGACGTACCCAATTTCACCACCTCGCAGATACGGAATCTCGACATATGAGACGTTTTTTCCTGCCCCTGATCATTCTGTTCCTCCCCACGGTCGTGCACACGCAGCAGTGGTCACCGGACCGTCCGGGACGCGCGGTCTCCCCCGTCACCGTGCCCGCGGGACAGCTTTCGCTGGAAGCCGGCGTGCGCTGGGAACGCGCGGAGTTCTCCCCTGTCATCCCGGAATCGTTCGCCGATCCCGGGGTAATCTATTCCCATGATATTTTCGTGCTGCCTGCGGGAATGGCGCGGCTCGGACTCGGCGACCACTTCGAACTGCGCCTGTCCTCCTCGTACCGCCGCTGGGTCTGGGAATATGATCCGAATTTCCTGGATGGAGACAACGTGGACGATCCGGTTATCGAGAAAACCGACGCGGGAGTGCAATTCCTCACTGTCGGAATAAAAAGCGCCCTCATGGAGGAGCGCGGCGTCCTGCCGGCCATGGCCATGATCGCCGGACTGGGCCTCCCGCGCACCGGATCGGGGGGCTACCAGGTGCAGTACCTCGCACCCGATTTCGCGCTCGCGTTCAGCCACAGCCTGTCCCCGAAGGTCACGCTCACGTATAACTTCGGAACGCGATGGGACGGCTATGTCGTCACACCCATCGGCTATTACACCGCTGCCGTCGCTGCGCAGCTGCATTCCCGCCTCGCGGCCTTCGTCGAGTTTTACGGCGACCTCCCGGGGCACGCCCCTCCCATCCACGCCCTCGATGCGGGAATTTCATACGCCCTGTTCGACGGTTTCCTCATCGACGGCGCGATCGCATACGGACTGAACAGTCCCGGCGAAAAAGACGACGACCCGGACCTTTCGAACATGATCGCGACGGATCTTGCCGTGGAGATCGGCGCCTCCTGGCGACTGACGCTGTGGGAATGAGCGGCAACTGACATCAGTGTTCCAGAAAACAACACCCCGGTCCGCATCACGCGGTCCGGGGTGTTTCCGTCGAGAGAGAAAATCCGTCGTCCGATCAGAACTGCTGGTTGACCCAGTCCCAGTTCACCACGTCCCAGAATCCTTCCACGAATTTCGGACGGGCGTTGCGGTAGTCGATGTAATACGCATGCTCCCAGACGTCGACGGTCAGCAGTGCGCGCTTGTTGTGATGCAGGGGCGTATCGGCGTTGGTAAGCGGGAGCAGTTCGAGCTTGTCCTCGGCGTTGAGCGCCAGCCAGGCCCAGCCGCTGCCGAACAGCGTCACCGCGGATTTCGTGAACTGCTCCTTGAACGCGTCGAAACCGCCGAAATCACGGTCGATCAGCTCGGCAATGCGTCCGGTGGGAGCCCCGCCCCCGTTCGGCGACATGCAGTTCCAGAAAAACGTGTGATTCCAGATCTGCGCAGTGTTGTTGAACAGTCCCGTGTTCCCTTCGGCCGCCGCCTTGAGAATGACCTCTTCGAGGGGCATGTCGTCGAGCGGCGTGTCCTTGATCAGGTTGTTGGCGTTGTTGACGTAGGCGGCGTGATGTTTGCCGTGATGATAATCGAATGTTTCCTCGGTCAGGAAGGGTTTGAGCGCGTCCTTTGCGAACGGCAGATCGGGAAGTTGAAATGCCATGGAATCCTCCTCATTGTTTGTGAGAGTCGGGTCTATCGAACAAGATGCATTGATCGCGCTGCGGACCATCAACATAGCAATTCTGTGGCCAAAGCGAAACAGCCCCCCGCAATGCGGAGGGCTGTTCGAAGACATTCGAAACGCAGCGGTCAGTTGCCGATCTCGACGCCGCCCATGATGGCCTGACCCCGGATGACGAGACGCTTGTTTACGGCGGCGCTGCCGCGCGCCTTGTTCTCGTATCCGCCCATGAAAGCCGTTCCTTCCATGACCACGGTCCAGTCCGCGGGAATGCGCAGTTCGACGCCGCCCATGAAGGCGAACACATCGAGCACGGCGACATCGCCTTCGACGATGTCCGCGTCGCGCAGATCCACTTCATGTCCGCCGAGAATCGCGCTGATGCTGCCGCCCCTGAAATGCTGCGACGTGCAACGCTGTTCGAGTCCGGCGAGCATTGCGTTGCCGGAGATGACGTCGTGATCGTTCACTTCGCCGTCAAACGCGCTGGCCTCCCCGCTGTGCTTGCGCCAGATCAGGGACGCACCGGCGATGACCAGCAGCAGGGGCCAGAAGTCCCACAGGTCGACATCGAAGATGTCCATGCGATTGAGCAGCATGACGACGCCCACCGCGCCGACGAGTCCGCCGAAAATACGGCCGCCGCCGCTGCCGGGTTCGAGCAGTTTGACGGCGCCGAAGATGATCAGCAGCACCGGCCAGAAGCGCACGACGGCGGGCGCATCGATGATATCGAAATTCCCGAGTGTGAGGACGACGCCGAGAAGAAGGACGATGACGCCGATCACGCTGCGGGATGTCAGGGAAAAGGATTTACTTGTACTCACGATATGTGTTCTCCAGTGCTATTGCGTTCCCTTTCTCCTACGCAGCGGTGCCGCTGATGTTGCACGGACGGTCCCGCGAGGCACGCGCAGCCGCAATCAGTTCGTCTGCTGGAACAGGTGCACGTCGTTCTGCGGGAAAGGAATCGAAATGCCCTCGGCATCGAGGCGCAGCTTCATCTTTTCGGTGATGTCGAAGTATACGTTCCAGTAGTCGGCGGTTTTCACCCAGGGACGCACGGCGAAATTGACACTGCTGTCGGCCAGCTCCAGCACGCCGACCGTCGGTGCGGGATCCTTGAGCACGCGCTCGTCGCTGGTGAGGATGTCGAGCATCACTTCCTTCGCCTTCTTGATGTCGTCGCCGTACCCGATGCCGAATACGAAGTCGATACGGCGGGTTTCCTCGGCGGAGTAGTTGGTGATGGGACCGCCGGTGACCTGGGAGTTCGGAAGAATGACGCGTTTTTTATCCGGCGTGAGCAGCGTGGTGGTGAAAATCGAAACCTCGACGACACCGCCGCTGACACCGCCGGCTTCGACGTAGTCACCCGCCTGGAACGGCCGGAAGACGATGAGCATGACGCCGGATGCGAAATTCGACAGCGAGCCCTGCAGGGCAAGGCCGATGGCGAGTCCCGCGGCACCGAGAATCGCGACCAGCGATGTGGTTTCCACGCCGAGCTGTCCGAGCGCGGCGATGAACACCACGGTCATGAGCAGCGCGCTGATAATGCTCATGGCGAATTTGCGCAGCGTCTCGTCCACTCCCCTTCTGGTCAGGATTTTCCCGGTCAGACCGGCCAGCATTTTCACCACGATGCGTCCGATGATGACAATGACGATGGCGATGGCGATGTCCACCGCGTACAGTTCAATTGCGTTCTCGAGGTATGTCCAGATACTTTGCATGGGATATCCGTGTATTACAGTGAAACAATGTGTTGCCGTTCGTGCCACCCTCCCGCTTCCCGGTATGCGCTGTCCGGGCCGGCGCTACAGCGGCGTGAAATCATAACTCCGGAATCCGATTTCCTCGTCGGCGATGTTCCGGTCGTAATCGACCCAGACGTCCGAGGGAAAATGAAACAGCGAATCGAAGGAAAGCTGAAACTCCGCGACCTGTGACGGATCGATGCCCGCGACGAAATCGAACAGGCCCTCGACCCCGTGATAGTATTGCAGTTCTTCCGCCGTGAGCATGGTGCTGTCGATGAGCAGCATGCCGGAAACGAGAGAATCCGACTGCACGGTGAGGCGCACCGCCTGACCTCCGAGCAGGCAGAAGCACAGTCGCTCCTGTGTCAGCTGATAATCGTGATGATCGAGGGCGGTCCAGGAGATCCTCGCCCGCGTCAGGGCATCGGCTTCGGGCGGCACCAGGACGCTGCTCTCGTCGTCACATGCGGAAAACAGGAGAAACGCACAGACAATTGCACGCAATCGCATGAAAGCTCCTTTCTGGCATATCAGAGGTCAGCAGCAAATCGTGCCGCAGATGCACGTTCCGTGCTGCTGTGCACCCGTGTGCGGACCGTGTTTACAGTTTCCGGCGCAGCCCCGAAAAACCGCGCGTCGGCTTTTTCTTCGGCGCAAGGAAGCTCGCGCGGAAATTCCGCATGGCGGCAGGATCGCCGATCACGGTGATGCGGTCGCCGTTTTCCAGGACGGTGCTGCCTCGCGGAACAATAACGTCATCCGCGCGATGCAGCCATGTGACGAGGCAGCCGTCAGGCAGCTGCAGCTCCCGCAGGGAACGGCCGACCATGGGCGCCGTCTCCCCGTCTTCCCGTATCGTCAGCGACAGCGACCGGTCGTCATGCAGCAGGGCTTCCTTGAGTTCCTCTGTCGACCGGGCGTTCTCCCATGCCGGCATGAAGTCTTCATCGTCCACGCGCCCGGCGATCTGTGCGAGAATGCGCAGATGCTGGCCGGGATTGCGCTCGGGACTGACGAGGAAAAACGTGGCGGCGACGTCTTCCTCCTCGTCATGCCCCGTCAGGGGATTGTTGAAGCAGATGTGTATGCCTTCTCGGGCGCGCACGAGTATCATCTCCGCCTCTTCGAGTCCGTCGACGCGGAGATGCGGCAGGGCCACGCCGTGCGTGACCGGTGTGGCGCCGATGCGTGTGCCTTCCATGATCTGCTGGCGTATTTCTCCGGGCGTGTGCGGCACGAGATGCGACAGCCATCCTGAGACCTGGTCGACGACGTTGTCGAAATCCACGCGCTGCTTGAGGTCGATCACCATGCTCCGTGCGACGATCTGATCGAAGGGATCCTCCTCCCGCAGACCCTTTTCCTTCATGATGCCGCGCAGCTCGGAGTCGAGTCCGTCGTAGCGCGAACGCCCGAGTCGCTCGAAGACGTGGAATATCGCTCCGGTCCTGCCGATGCGGCCCTTCGCATACCAGGCGTACCAGAGCGCTCCGGCGAACACGAGTCCCGCCGTGAATGCGATGGACATCCAGCCCATGTTCGAGATCAGCACCATGGGAGCGAATATCCCGATGATGTGCAGCCACGGGTACAGCGGCGATTTGTAGCCGGGATCGTAGCTCTCGATGCGGCTTTCGCGCATCACGATGACGGCGAGATTCACCAGAGCGAACATCAGCAGCTGAAACGCGCTTGCGAGTTTCGCGATGCCCGCGGCGTCAAGAAAGAGCAGGATGATCACGATCACGGCGAGAGTCACGGCGATGGAGACCACGGGGGTCCCGCGCCGGCTGAGCCGGTAAAACACGCGCGGCATCAGATGGTCGCGCGCCATGGCCAGCGGATAGCGGGAGGCGCTGAGCATGCCTGCATTCGACACCGAGACGAAGGCCGCCAGGGCGGCGAGCGAGAGAAGCACGACGCCCGGATGACCGAGGAATTTTCCCGCGGCTGTGGCGACCGGCGTGAAATCCCCGGCGAGCTCGTCCATCGGCACCACGCCCACCATGACCACCGTCCCGAGCACGTAAATCAGCAGCGCGCTTCCGAGCGCCAGGAAAACGCCGAGCGGCAGATTGCGTTCCGGGTTCTGCACCTCTTCCGAGAGGCTGGCGACTTTCGTCACGCCGACATAGCTGATGTACACGAGTCCGGAGGTCGAGAGCAGCGCTCCTGTGCCGGCGTCGAAGAAGCCGGTGAAATGCGAAGCATGCAGGTCCATGCTTCCACCGCCGACGAAAACAGCGAGGAGGCCCAGCAGGAAAATGACGAGAAACACCTGGAAGCGGCCGCTCTTCCCCGCGCCGAATATGTTGAGCACGGCGAGTGCGACGGCGACGGCCACCGCGACACCGATCATGGGCACGTCGGGAATGAACAGCGAGATGTACGCACCCATGCCGACGAGGGCGAACGCCACTTTCAGCACGAGCGCGAGCCAGGTGCCGAGTCCCCCGATCATTCCGGTCACGGGTCCCAGCGTGCGGTCGAGGAAGTAGTACACGCCGCCGGCGCGGGGCATGGCGGTGCCGAGTTCGACGATGCAGAACATGGCGGGAATGAGAGGAATGGCGGCGATCACGTAGGCCAGGATCATCGCGGGTCCCGCCTGGGCGGCGGCGATGCCGGGCAGGAGAAAGAATCCCGCACTCAGCGTCGTGCCCGTGGCGATTGCGTACACGTCAAGGAGCTTGAGTTCCTTGTTGAGCCGACGCTGTTTTGGTGCTTCGCGCAAATGGATCTCCCGATCGTGACTCTGGCCGGCCCCGTCGCAATACGTCACGCGCCGGGACCTCTGAATTTCTGCGGTTGCTCTCCGTCATTATTGCCAAATGAAGGAAGAAATGCAACTGCCGTGCGCCGCGGGAGCGCCGTTCAGCGTGCGGCGGGATCGTCCCCGAGACAGGTGCCGACGCCACGTGCGCTGCGAATCCAGGGGTGATCGAGCGGAACGGTTCTGCGCTTGCCGACCACCTCTTCGAGCGGAACCGCCACGGCGGTATCGCCGCGCGCGGCGACCATCACGCCGTAGCGCTCTTCGTGTATGAACTCCGCGCAGGCGGTCCCGAGCCGCGTGGCGAGCAACCGATCGTAGGCGGTGGGCGCGCCACCGCGCTGCAGGTGGCCGAGTATGGTCACGCGGGATTCGAGTCGCGTGCGTTTTTCGAGCTCACGCGCCAGCCGCATCGTTCCGCGCTCGGGTTCGTCGTCGCCGCTCGCGGGATGCGCGCCCTCGGCGACGACAACGATGGAAAAGTTCTTTCCCCCGCGGCTGCGACGCAGGATGCTGGCCGTCACCGTGTCGAGGTCGTACGGAATCTCCGGAATGAGTATCACATCGGCCCCGCCCGCCACGCCTGCGCCGAGCGCGAGCCAGCCGGTGTTGTGTCCCATGACTTCGAGAACGATGATGCGGTGATGACTGTGCGCCGTGCTGTGCAGCCGGTCGACGGCTTCGGTGGCGATGTCGAGGGCCGTATCGAAGCCGAAGGTGATGTCCGTTCCCTCGAGGTCGTTGTCGATGGTCTTCGGCAGCGTGATGATGTTGAGCCCTTTCTGCGCGAGCTTCCACGCGTTCTTGTGCGTGCCGCCCCCGCCCATGCAGACGAGCACGTCGAGATGATGTTTGCGGTAGTTCTCGACGATCACATCAGTCATGTCCAGCGTCTTGCCGCCGACCGGCATGCGATGCGGCTTGTCGCGGCTCGTGCCGAGTATGGTTCCCCCGAGCGTGAGAATGCCCGAGAGGTCCTCCTTGTCGAGACGGATGATGCGGTTTTCCACCAGTCCGCGAAAGCCGTCGCGGAAACCGATGAGATTCGCCTGCCTGCGGCTGACGAGTGCCTTGCCGAGCGCGCGGAGCGCGGCGTTGAGTCCGGGACTGTCGCCGCCCGCGGTGAGGACGCCTACGGATTTCATCATGAGTTCTGCCACAAAGTTGAGATGCGTGGAAAATGAGCGGGGGACATGCGCCGCATGCCGCGTCATCCCCTGCGTCTGTTTCGGAGTTCAAGGGAAAATACGATGTGCGGCGTTCGAGGGCAATGCCCTGTCAGGATTCGCGCCGGGGACGGTTCTGTTCGAGAAGGATGCGGTTGCGGGGATTGCGCGTTTCCCCGACGGCGGTCACGTAGATGGCAGGCGCACCTTTCACCGGGCAGGCATAGGTGCACGCGCCGCAGCCGACGCACAGCGCGGGATCGACGTGGGGACGCTTCAGCCAGAGATACTCGCCCTCGCGATTCTGCACTTCCGCCTCTTCGAAGTAAATGGCCTTAGGCGTGGTGGGACACCACTCCTCGCAGACAATGCACTCCTTCGCCATGGCATACGGCAGGCAGCGGCCGGTGTCGTAGAACGCGGTGCCGATGCGCAGCGGGGGACCGTCGGTTTCTTCCTTCCCCGCTTCCGGCACCCAGGCTTTCTCCCGCTCGGTGATTTCATCGATCGCGCCAGTGGGACACACCTGCGAGCAGAGCACGCAGGTGGGTTCGCAGTAGCCGATGCGCGGAATGAGCATGGGCGACCAGATGCCTTCCGCACCCGCCTGCAGCAGGGTCGGGTGCAGCGCGTTGTTGGGACACACATTCATGCATTCACCGCAGCGAATGCAGCGCGAAACGAATTCGCGCTCCGGCAGCGATCCCGGGGGACGCACCAGCGCCGGATCCGACGGGCGATCGGGATGCATGGCAGCGCGCAGGGCCGGAACGGCAGCAAGTCCGGCACCGGCGGAGGCAAGGACGGCGCGCCGGGAGATGCTCACCTCCTGTGTGCTTTCCGCGCGCGAGGGGTAGAGTTTGAAGGAAATGCCGGCCTCGGGACAGCTGGCGACGCAGTTGAGACAGAGATGGCACTCGGACTGATGCCAGGTCTCTCCGGGCATCGGATTGTCCGCGCCCTGGCAGGCCAGTTCGCATTTGCTGCAGCCCGTGCACAGTGAGGGACGTTTTTCCAGTCCGAGTATGGACGTTTTCGACAGCAGTCCGAGCAGCGCCCCGAGCGGACACAGTCCGCGGCACCAGAAACGGGTGATGAAACGATTCGCGAGCAGGATGCCCGCGAACAGGATCAGGATCAGAAAGGTCTGGTCGAACACGACGCTCCCGCCGCGTATCATGACCGAATGCACGATCCACGCAACCGGTGTCAGAAAAAAGTCTATCGCTCCCGCGTCCGCGTGCAGGCTCCACGCATAGATGTCATGCGTGACGACATTCCAGGCGGGCAGGACGACCAGCGCCATCGAACGCGTGAGCAGGGCGATCGGATCCAGCAGGCCGATCTGCAGGGAACCGAACAGCGCACTCCCCAGCATGAAGGCGAGAATACCGTACTTGATGCGCTGATACGGCATCCAGCGGTTGCGCTCCAGGCGCCGCTTCCCTTTCATCATCCCGGAGCGCATGGCCGAGATCGCGTGATTGATCGTACCCATCGGACACACCCAGCCACAGAAAAAACGTCCGAAAAACAGCGTTCCGACGATGACGATCAGTGCGAGAAAGAGATTGCGGTACAGCGAATGCGTGGTGATCACGGTAGTGATGGCCACGAGCGGGTCCAGTTCGAGGAACAGATCCACCGGAGCGGCGATCTCCGGAAGCGCATCCGGATTGTCGAGCGCATCGATGTTGGTCTGAAGCAGCAGGAAAAGAAAAAGAAGCAGGAACAGGGTCTGTGAAATGCGTCGCAGCCAGCGCAGACGCCGGTAATGCTTGAAAGCCTTCAGTGTATCGTTCATCCGCTCGAGATCAGATTGTTATTTCTTCGTACGGGATTTCCCTCCAGGCGGAACTGCCCAGTCCCTCGTTTTCCGCGAGTGCGAGCCAGGGCATGTCCTCGGGAGAAAGATCGAAAAACAGCTCTCCGCCGCACGCGTCGAGCGCCACCTGGTCGTTGGAGATGACCAGCATGTTCCGCTGTTCGACGTCCGCGAGACTTCCGCCCTGCGGACCGTTGCGAAGGAGCACGCGCGTTGCGTCGAGAACGACGAGCGTGGGCTGCAGGAAAGCACCGAGGTCGCACAGGCTCTTGTCGATTTCCTGATGCAGGCGGCTGCGATTTCCCCCGAGTATTCCGTAGAGATTCTTCATGCCCAGGGTCGCGCGTGTCAGGCTGTGATGCTTGGCGATGGGGACGTTGATGAACTTGTCCGCCTCGAGGTACACGTCGTACACCAGCTGCGTCCCCAGCATGTGTCCGCCCATGTTCACCTCGCGGAAATGCGCCTCCTGCGCCAGCTGTATCTCTGCGCCCGCCTCACGCGCGGCCGCAGCGATGCCGCTGCGGTTGAAGCACCGCGTCGCGTCGTTGCAGGTGACGTCGGTGACCACGACGCGGGACGCCCCGGCGTCCACGCACTGGCGCACGATCTCCCCGACGACGTCGGGATGCGTGTTTGCGGCCTGCTCCGGCCTCCTGTCCCATCCGATGTTCGGCTTGACGACCACGTAGTCGCCGGGCGCGATGAACGCGGCGATTCCTCCCATGGCTTCGAGCGCCGCGGCCGTCATGGCCGCCGGATCCGCGCCACGCACGACGGCCAGCTGAGGACCCGCGTCCCCGGCCCGCAGATCGCGTTTCTGCACCTCCGTGTCGCTTTGCGCGAAGGGATGCCGCACCGGTTCATGGAGAAAAAATGCGCCTGCTGACGCAAACGCGGCCAGTCCGGCCGCTTTGCCGGTGCGCTCGAGGAACTCTCTTCTGCTGAGGGGTGATTCTTTCATACGCACTCCTTTATAAGACCAGAAGATAGGGATTTCTTTTTTTCATGCAAGGCAGCGTGCCGTGCACGACACGGGATGCGTCAGGGAAGCGTGTATCGCGTGAAGCGCGCGATGACTTCGCGCAGCTGCTTCATGCGGAACGGTTTCGGCAGGTATTCGTTGCAGCCGGCCTCGAGGCTACGCCTGCGGTCATCGGCGAAGGCGTGCGCGGTGACCGCGATAATGGGCAGGTCGGCGTACGCGGGATTCTCACGGATGCGGCGTGTGAGCTGCAGTCCGTCCTCATCACCGCGCAGGGAGATGTCCATGAGAATGACGTCCACCTCCCCCTGCTCGAGGATTTCCCAGGCGTCGGCGGCCGCATCTGCGAACGACAGCGTGCAATGCGCGTGGAGGATGAGCTGCAGAAATTTCTGCGTCTCATGGTCGTCTTCGACGACGAGAATATGCGGCTGCGC
>CAJXSA010000101.1 GCA_913060595.1 uncultured Ignavibacteria bacterium | reverse complement strand
TTGCCCGACCACGGGATATGTTGTTTTGCTCCATAATCTATGGCAGAATCATGAAAACACTCTTTTCCCTTCTTGTCATCACCGCCGTGCTCTTCGCCGCCTGTTCTTCGGGCAGCGACAGTGGTGAGCTCCTGTCAAAAGCACGCGGATTCGAGGATGACGAGAATCCTGCCGACGCGCTGCTTCTCTATGAGCAGATTGCCAGGGACCATCCTGACGCATCAGAGGCCCCGGAAGCCCTGTTCCGCTCCGCAGCGCTGTATTACAATCACGAAAAGGATCTTCTCAAAGCAGCAACGACCTACGAACTCGTATGCGACAAGTACCCGGAAAGCCCGTTCGCACACCGTGGACTGTTTTTTGCTGCGTTCACCTATGCCAATGAGCTTGGCAATCTCGATCGCGCCCGCGTTGCGTACGAACGATACCTGGCGGAGTACCCCGACAGCTCAATGGCGGAAACGGCGCGTTTCGAGCTGGACAACCTCGGGAAATCCCCGGAAGAACTGCTGCGGTCCCTGCAGGATGCCGCGCCACCAGTGGCTGACGAATAATTGAGGCCCATGAGACAGGACAACAGAAGCACATACCTGCGCCCCGATGTTGTCTCCCGCTTATCCACCATGGAGATGCGGGCGCGTCTCGTCGTCGAGGGTTTCATCACCGGACTGCACAAGAGTCCGTATCACGGCTTCAGCGTGGAGTTCGCCGAGCATCGCCAGTACATGCCCGGTGATGAAATTCGTCGTGTCGACTGGAAAGTGTTCGGCCGCACCGACCGCTATTACATCAAGCAGTTCGAGGAAGAGACCAATCTCAAAAGTTACATGGTGCTCGACACCAGCCGGTCGATGCAGTTTCATTCCCCCGGCAACATCACGAAACTGCAGTACGCCTCGTATCTCTCCGCCGCACTCGCCTACCTGATGATGCGGCAGCAGGATGCCGTCGGACTGCTCACCTATGACGAGGTGCTGCAGAAATACCTCCCCCCGCATTCGACGAAGGTCTATCTCAAGTCCATTCTCATGGAGCTCGAGCGCCTGCAGGCCGCCAACGCCACGGGCACCGGGCGCGCCCTGAACATGGCTGCGGAACGCCTGCACCGTCGCGGACTGGTCATGATATTCAGCGACCTTTTCGACGATCCCGACCAGGTGCTCAGCGCACTGAAACATTTTCGTTACAACCAGCATGAAGTCATACTCTTCCACATCCTCGATCCCCGCGAGCGGAATTTCGATTTCGGCCGTGATGCCATCTTTCGCGACATGGAAAACAATGAGGAAATGATGACGCAGCCGTACCAGATTCAGCGCGCCTACCAGGAAGCCATGCGTGACTTTATCGCCCGCTACAAAAAGGAATGCCGCGAACAGCGCATCGACTACGTTCTGCTCGACACAGCCACGCCATTTGATACCGCATTGTTCGAATATCTGAACAAGCGACGCAAAATAGGGGGATAATCCTTCTCCCGTCGAACCTTCTCAAGAGGTACTGCCGATGAAATTTCTCCGCTCCCCGATTTTCGCGCTCCTGCTCGCCGCCCTGGCATTCCAGGCCTGCGACACCAGCGCCGTCAACGATCCGCAGGATATTGAAGCGCCAGAAGTCAACATACAGACCCCGCTGCCCTCGGACTCCCTCACCATCGGATTGATGGATATCACCTTCACCGTCACGGACAATCATCGCGTACAGAAAGTCGAGGTCCTTCTCGACGGTGTCGTACTCGAAACCCTGACCGCGGAACCCTGGAAGAGCACCTTCGATGCATCGCCGCTCGCAGAGGGATCGCATGAAATCAAGGTTCTCGCCTATGACCCTGCCGGGAATATCGGACAGGACAGGGTGACGCTGCGCAAGGGCGGGGGCCAGATCGAAGAGGTGAAACGCATGACACTGGTGGAAATCGTCACCAGCGCCAACTGCGCCCCCTGCGGACCGGCGAACGAAGCCTATCACAGCGGCACCGCTTCTCCGCACTACCAGGAACGCATCGCCACGATCAAGTATCATGTCTGGTGGCCGCGTCCCACCGACGCCCTCTGGCATCACAGCTCAGAGTGGTCGCGTCCCCGCGTGGAATACATGTTCCATCCCATTCCGGCTGCACAGTTCGGCGCACCGAACGGTTGGGTCGGCGGCCAGAAGATTTCCAACAAGGCCGCGGATTGGATTTCCTCCGCTGATGTCGACATGGAGCTGCCCGCCGGCGCGAAGATCGATCTCGAGAGCACGCGGGAAGGAAACAGCATCTCCCTTACGATCCGCATCAGAGGACTGCGTACGGGCGAGTACAACGATCTCCGCCTGCACACGGCCGTGACGGAAAACGAAATCGAATACAACGACGGCAACTCCGAAGACATTCACTACGAAGTCATGCGCCGCATGTATCCTGACGCGCAGGGTGAAGCCGTCAGCATCGCCAACGGCCAGACCGCCGTTTTCCAGCGCAGCATCACGATCGATGGCGAATGGAATGCCGAGAAGCTCGTTGCCGTGGTTTTCCTCCAGAGCAACGGCAGCAAGGAAGTGCTGCAGGCTGCGAAAAAGGCGCTCTGATCCCGCCCCCGAAATTTTCTCACCCCGACATTATTCTCCCGCGCCGTGCCGTGTCGCTTCATACAGCGACACGGCCACGGCGTTGGCGACATTGATCGAGTCGACTCCGCGATGCATCGGAATCGTGAAGTGATCATCACACAGCGCGAGCGCGTCCGAGCTCAATCCGTCGGCCTCGCTGCCGACGAGCAGGCAGATATTCCGTTCCTCGTGCACTGCCTTTTCGAGCGTGCGTGATCCTCCACGGGGTGTCGTACCGACGATGTGCCAGCCGAAACGTTCACGGCACGTGGCGAGCACATCCAGAAGGTTGTCCGCACGATGAATCCGCAGGGAAAAGACATTCCCGAGTGAGACACGCACGCTGCGGCGCATGTACGGGCTGGTCGAGTCCGGTCCGACGAGAACGCTGTCGACGCCGAATGCGGCACAGTTCCTCATCACCATGCCCATGTTCTCCGCATCGGCGAGTCCTTCGACAGCAACGTGCAGCGCAGGCGTGTTCCGGGGTACTGCGAGGTCTTCCAGCGGCGGATTGGCCGGCATGGCTGCGAGGGCCAGCAATTTCTGATGAAGCGGGAAGCCGACGATGCGTTCCAGCAGCACGTCCGATGCGACGTACGCAACCGTCTTAGAAAACCGCGGCGCATCCAGGGTTTCGCGCAGCGTACGCAGCCACGCTTCGTTGAGCAGCACGGAGTGCACCGTGAAATCCGAGGCGAGCAGTGCCTCGACGGTCTTGACACCTTCTGCGACGATATGGCCGTCCTGCCAGTGACGCGTGCGCGCGCGCAGCGTCCGATACGGTTCGAGTTCCGGAAGTTCAAGTGTGTCGACCGGGTGCACGTGCATAATCGCGACTCAGCTGATGGCGTATTTGAACAGATAAATCAGTGCACCCACCAGTCCTCCGACGACGGCGCCGTTGACACGGATGTACTGCAGGTCCCCGCCCACCTTGTCTTCGATCTGACGCACGAGCTGATCGTCATCGAGACGTGCGAGATTGCGCTCGACGATACCCCCGATTTCTCCGTGATAGCGTTCGACGAGTTCCGCGATCTTGGTTTTGATCCAGCTGTTCACTTTCTGCTGCGACTCGGGACTGTCGGCGAAGCGCTGCTGTGCGCGCAGCAGCACCGCCCCGATCTGCTGCATGATGACGGAGTCGTCCCTGTCCAGATCTGCGAGTGCCCAGTCCCGCATGCGCGCGATCGGTTTGCGCAGCGTGTCCGGTGTTTCTTTTCCGGCGAGCATCTCCTGCCGCCACCGGTCGACATGCGCGCGAACATCTTCATTTCCCGGCAGGTCGGCAACCGTGGCACGGAGCCATTGTTCGAAATCGTCCCGCGCAGGATGCGCGTCGTCCGTCTGCATGCGACGCAGTTCATCGTTCAGCGTTCCGACAATGGCAGTGGCGAGGTCCTCGTAATTGAGCGTGTTCGTGCTTTCCGCGACCCATTTCCCCAGGCGCCGGACGGGATTGTCGGCGTACTGCTCTGCAATGCGCTGCAGGTGTCCGATGATGACACGGCGTATCTCCGGCCTTTCCAGCCAGCCCGCCGCACGACCGATGGCGTGCGTGAACAGTACCCGGTGCCAGCCTCCCTCCATGCCCTTTTTCCCTGCCGCCTGCATCCAGCGCAGCAGATCGTCCGTGTGAATCTGCCGTTGCAGCAGCTCGAGCAGGCGACGGGCGAAACGTTCGTCATCAACGTCACGCAGCATTTCCGTCAGCGCCGAGCGCACAACGCGCAGCAGCGCGGTGCGATTGTGTTCCGCGGACAACGCCTCCAGCAGTGCGGAGGAAATGTTCCATGACGCGATGCGTTCGAGTATCGTATCCTTTGTCAGCCACCTGTTCTGCACCATGTCGATGATGCCCGTGGTCAGCTTCGCCCGATGCTTGGGAATGATCGCCGTATGCGGAATGCGCAGTCCGAAGGGATGCCGAAAAAGAGCGACCACGGCAAACCAGTCCGCAAGTCCCCCGATCATCGCGGCCTCGGCGAATGCATGCAGCAGTCCGAGAACAAAATGCTGCTCGAAGGGGAGCGTCGCGAAAAAAAGCAGTGTTGCGGCGATGAGCGACACCGGCGCAAGAAGTGTGATGCGTTTCATATCCTTTCCACGGTGACCAGCAACAATCTACGGAGTGACACCGGTGTTGGCAAACACTCACCGGCGAAGCGCATTCTCAGCGGCCTTTCCGTATGCCGCCGCGGAGCCGGGGAATCCTCCGCTCGCCGCGAATGTTGCACAGGGGAGAACATCATGCAAAGGATACCCATGCAGCTCCCGCAGAAACGCCGTGACGGCACATTCGATATTCCCGATCTCTCTACCCTGCCGCCCGATGGCGGAGAGGAATTCAACCGCCTCGTCTTCACGTCCAGTCCCTATCTGCTCCAGCATGCCCGCAACCCGGTGGACTGGTATCCCTGGGGTGAGGAAGCGTTCGCGCGTGCGCGAAGCGAGGACAAAGCGGTGTTTCTTTCCATCGGCTACTCCACCTGTCACTGGTGTCATGTCATGGAACACGAATCATTCGAGAATCCGGAAGTCGCAGCTTTCCTCTCCGAGCATTTCATCTCCATCAAGGTCGACCGCGAAGAGCGGCCCGATATTGACGACATTTACATGACCGTGTGCCAGGCGATGACAGGCAGCGGCGGGTGGCCGCTGACCGTGTTTCTCACCCCGGAGAAAAAGCCGTTCTATGCCGGGACATATTTTCCGCCCGACGACCGCTTCGGCCGACCCGGTTTCATGCGCGTCCTTACCGCATTGCGGGATGCCTGGGCGGGCGATCGTCAGAAAATTCTGACTATCGGAGAAGAACTGCAGTCACAGCTCGCCGGCGCCCTCCGCGCGACGGAAGACGAACTCCCGGAGGACATACTCGAGCGGGCCGTTGACGGCTTTCGTGGCAACTATGACAGCACCCACGGCGGCTTCGGCGCCGCGCCGAAATTTCCCATGGGACACACCCTGCGCTTCCTGCTCCGCCGCGCCGCGGATACCGGCGACGATGCTCTGCTGGAAATGGTGGAGAACACTCTCCTGGGCATGTACCGCGGCGGACTGTGGGACCATCTCGGCGGCGGTTTCTGCCGCTATTCCACGGACAGCAAATGGCTGGTCCCGCATTTCGAGAAAATGCTGTACGACAACGCCCTGCTCCTGGATGCCTATGTCGACGCCTACCTGCTGACCCGCAAGGATATCTACCGCACGATCGCGGAAGAACTGATTGCGTATGTGCGCCGCGACATGACCGATGAACGCGGCATGTTTTATTCCGCGGAGAACGCCGACAGTGAGGGTGTGGAGGGAAAATTCTATGTGTTCACGCGCGCGGAATTCGATGAGATCGTCGCCACGCATGCAGACATGCTCGCGGAGTATTTCGGGGTCGAGAAAGGGGGGAATTTCGAACACGGGCAGAACATCCTACATATCGCCGTGGAGCCGGAGGAGTGGAGCCGGCGGCATGGTCTCAGCGCTGCCGATGGCGAAGCGCGCATCGCCGCTGCAAAGGAGAAACTGTTCGCCGCGCGCGCTGCGCGCATTCATCCGTCCCTCGACGACAAGATTCTCACGTCATGGAACGGCCTGATGATCTCCGCGCTCGCACGCGCGGGTGCGGCATTCGAAGACGACACGGTCACCGCCATGGCCGAACATGCTGCCGCGGCACTGACGGAGCACATGCTGCGCGATGACGGCACCCTGCTGCGCCGGCTTCGCGGTGAGGACGCAGGGATACAGGCGTTTCTCGAAGACTATGCCTTTTTCGCGCTGGGAATGGTCGATCTGTACGAGGCGACCTTCGAGCCGCGATGGCTGAAAACCGCTCTCACGCTCTCCGAAGCCATGCTCGCACGTTTCAGTGACAGCGAGAGCGGCGGTCTTTTCTTCACGTCCACGGATGCCGAGCAGCTGCTCGTGCGCAGCATGGATGCGCAGGACGGCGCCATTCCTTCCGGCAACAGCGTCGCGGCCCTGTCGCTGCTTCGCCTCGGCCGCATGACCGGTCGTGTCGATCTCGCACAGCGCGGGGAGGACATCATTCGTGCCTTCGGTGCGCAGATCGCACGCGTGCCGACAGGCAGCACCGTCATGCTCATGGCCTGGGATTTCGCACGCAATCCGGGCAGGGAAATCGTCATCGCGGCGGAATCCGGCAGCGATGCAACCGGGCTTGTGAAAGAAGTCCGTGGGCGCTTTCTCCCTCGCAGTGTCGTCCTTCTTCATACACCGGCACACTCCGAGGCCCTTGTTGCGCTCGCACCGTTTGCCGCAAACAACACGGCCGTCGGCGGGAAACCGACGGCCTGGATATGCCGGGACTATGCATGCGAGATACCTGTGCACACACCCGGAGAAATGGCGGCGCTGCTCGGGGACTGAGCTTCCGACGCTGAATGTCATTGTCAGCGGAAACGCACTTCCGCGCCGGGTTCACTCAAACGACCCTTCCAGGTCTTGCCCACTATCGGTGCGAATGCGCTGAGATGCTCGTCGAGCTCCTGCGCCTGCAGCATCCCGGCAGTGGATAGCAGCAGAACAGTGAGCAGAAGCGCCCGTGTGATATATGTCATAACGAACTCCTTTCGTGATGCGTGGACAATGCTGCCTAGCGGCCCGACTCGATTTCAGCGACGATGCGGTCGGCGCCGTACACGTGCCGCAGGCTTTCCAGGATACCCGACGAATGCACGGAAATGGTCCTGTTCCCCTTGTCGGGTGCGAAAATGAATTCACCGGGCAGGCTTTCAATATTTCCGTCGAATGCGAGTCCGACGATTTCGCGCTGCGTGTTGATCACGGGGCTGCCCGAGTTGCCGCCGATAATGTCACAGGTGGAAGCGAAATTGATCGGTGTATCGGCATCAAAAGCATCCGGGACGTTCTTCCATCGCGGAGGCAGGTCAAACGCATTGCCATTCATCATCGCATCCCATGCGAGGTCGGAATCGCGGAATGAGCGGTGGCGATCAAACATGCCGTGGAACGTCGTGATCGGGGGAGCGATGGTGCCGTTGTATGTGTAACCCTTAACCACGCCGTCGGAGATGCGCAGTGTGAACGTCGCGTCAGGGGGAATGCGGTCTCCGTACACGGCGTACAGCGCGCGTCCCAGCTGACTGCGCAGCTGCTGCAGCGTGGCGGAGAGCGGGGCATCCCTGCGTGCCGCTTCCTCGGAGCGCCGCAGCATTTCCTGCGCCAGTATGACGAACGGGTCGGAAACGGCGTCACCGTTCCCGTCGAGCATCGCCGCGACCTTCACACTGTCACCCAGTACACTGGCCTTCTGCATGCGTGCCGCGGCTTCTTCCGGTGATCCGTCCATGAGAATTTCCCGCATGAGCGGATCGTCGCCGAGAATACCTTGCATGAGCGCCAGCTGACGCTGCAGCGTCTGATCCTCGATCATGCTCTCCGACTCCATCGGCGCAAGCAGGTGACGGCGCTGCAGGACGGCGGCATTCCCCTGGTAGCGCTGATCGCGCTCATCTTCCGGCAGGGCCATCTGTGCGCGATATTGCACGATCTGTGCCGCACGCGTGATCTGCGCGCTCACGCCGAGTCCGCCGCTGCGCATCGCGAGAAGATCCCTGCCGACATCGCCGCGCTGGCGCATGATATCGGCGATCCTGTCCCACAGCTGTCCGTATTCCTCCGCGAGCGAGGGATCCTCCATCACGTCCGCGCGGAAACGCGCATCGAACGCGCGGCGGCGTGCGAGCAGTTCCTCGTCACGCAGACCGATGAGGCGGCCGCTGTATGCTTCCTGTCCGTTGACGATGCCGAAGAACTCGTCGAAATACGCCGGTGCATCTTCGGGATGTGCCTTGATCCACTGCTCAAGGATTTCTTTCCGGTCGGTCAGCAGCTGCACGAGAAAAGGCACACGCAGATCACGGTCATATGTCAGCATGTCGGCGGTCACGAGCCTGCCGGTGCGCCCGGGATTGCCGACGACAAAGATCGGATCACCCGGGGCAGCTCCTTCCCTGCTCCAGCGAAAATAATGTGTGTTCTTCAGCGGTTTTCCATCCTCGTACACACGAAAGAGATCGCAGTCGAAGGAGTAGCGAGGGTAGGACCAGAAATCGTAGATGCCGCCAAAAAACGCGAACGCGAGTTCGCTGGAAAAGACAAGGCGAACATCATCGTAGCGGCGGTAGCGGTACGCGGAGAAACGGGCACCGCTGTAAAAAGACACCACCTGCACGGGATGCTTCGCTCCGGTGAGACGCTGCTCGATCTCAGAGATTTTCTCGTCGCGGAGACGAAACGCCGTTTCCGCATCCTCGGCATCGGCCATTGCCTCGATGACCTCATCCGTGACATCGATGATCTCGACGAGCTGGTCGACGAACAGACCCGGCACGCGGCGTTCGTCCTCGAAGCGCTGCGCAAGAAAGCCGTCCCGCCGCAGGTCCTCGCCTTCTTCGGAAACCGAGATCACGGCATCAATGCCGCAGTGGTAATTTGTCATCACCAGTCCCTCGGGGCTGATCAGCGAGGCCGAGCAGTGATTCGCGAAGCGCAGCGCGGACATGCGCACGTCATCATACCATTCCTGCTCCGGAGTAAAACCGTACGTCTCGGTGAAATACTCCGTCGGCGGACGGTCGAACGTCCACATGGTTCCGTTTTCGAGAATGAAATCACTGTCCTGAGCGAAGAGGGGTGCCGCGTGCACAAAGGCACAGAGCACAAGGGCGAGGAAGGTGCGTCGAATGGTCATGAGAATACCGGGCTGAATCTACAAAATGCATCGAGAAGGAAAATACACAGGATTGTGCGGAATTCAGATTTCCGCGCAGGCGGCTTTTTCGGGGGAGAAAACAACAGCGGGATGCAAATTGCACCCCGCCATCCAGAACATGCTGTCACTCTATTCATGCTGTCAGCGTTTGTTGTAATACTGCATGGCCTCGGGGAGCGCGTTGCGGATATCCTTTATGCGAGTATCATCGGACGGATGCGTGCTGAGGAATTCAGGCGGTGCGGATCCTCCTTTCATCGCTGCCATCCGCTGCCAGAAACCGACCGCTTCGTTCGGATTGTATCCCGCCATCGACATGAAGATGAGCCCGAGTCGATCCGCTTCGCTTTCGTGAAGCCGGCTGAAAGGAAGAAGGACGCCGACCTGTGCCCCGACACCGAACGCTGTCATCCACAGGGCGCGCGTCTGCTCCGGTTTCTCGGCCAGCGCCTCGGACAGCGCCATGCCGCCGAGCTGGGTGAGCAGGCCCTGGCTCATGCGTTCGTTCCCGTGCTCCGCGATGGCATGTGCGACCTCATGACCCATGACCACCGCGAGTCCCGCTTCGTTACGAGTGATCGGGAGAATTCCGGTGTATACCACCACCTTGCCGCCCGGCATGCACCAGGCATTGACGTCCTTGCTCTCGACAAGGTTGAATTCCCACTTGTACCCGTCGAGCTCGTCGGTCATTCCCTTCTGCGCGAAGTAGCGCTCCACCGCCTGCTGTATTTTCGTCCCGACCCGGCGGACCATCTGCACCTTGGACTGATCATTGCTCAGTCGGTTCGACTGAAGGAAATCACCGTACTGCTGATAGCTCATCGAGAGCATGGTGGAAGAAGGAATGATGTTGAGCTGCCTCCGTCCCGTAACGGGCACTGTACCGCAGGATGAGAGGAAAAAGACCGCAGCGAGCAGGAGGGAAACAGGAGCGAGTGTGCGTATGCGAAACATGATATTCTCGAGGCAGGTGAACAGGCGTATACTACTCTAACCGGGGGATGCGCGGGGAGGTTTCCTATTTCCGCGTATACAACATTTCAAGCATTTTGAATTCCTTCTCTTTCACACCGGGAAATTCAAAGAACACAACTTCGATACGAACGGTGTCATCATCGATCATCACGATATTGAACTGGTACTTCTGGGTGAATCCCATGACGGGGTCAACGTCCTGTCCCTTCAGCGCCCAGCTGCCTTTCTCCTCGTCATACTGCCCTTTCGCGGTGACGAAATACGTCCCCCAGGTGTCGAAACCCACGTAGGTGAATTCCTTGTGCCTGTTGTCATACCCCATGAGGATGAGACTTTCCGTGTACATGTCACCTTCGCCGGACTGTGATTCCATTTCAAGGAAGCGGCCGCCGAGTATCATCCGGTGTTCCGCCGTGCCTTCGAACGTGGTCGCTTCGGCGCCGGGCATCTGCCAGATTTTCCCCTCCAGCGTCCAATCACCCGCCAGTTTTTCTATAAATGCATGCTGCGCGCCCGGTTTCATGAGCGCCATGTAGTTCTCCATCCCGTCCTGTGCAGGAAGTGTCGCACTGCAGAGCAGCAGCGCCAGCATCCATGTGACTGTTGCTTTCATCGTTTCCTCTATGAATTGCCGAGAGGAAGCAATGTAACACGAACGCGGATACAAAATCCAGCACACGAAGGATGATAAGCTGCGGCGGTGAAGGCATGCGCCGCAATCCCCCCTTACCGCGTGCGCTCCTGCCCGCA
>CAJXSA010000100.1 GCA_913060595.1 uncultured Ignavibacteria bacterium | reverse complement strand
CGGAAACCAGGTACTTGCAGTTGACCGTACCGCCGAACCACTCGAAACCATCGTCCTTGTTGTTGAACACTTCGACGTACTCGATGCGCGTGCCGCTGCCGACACCGGCCATGGTCAGACCGTTGATCTCGTTGCCTTCGCCAATGTCGGTTCCGCCATAGCGAATGGACACGTAGCGAATGACACCCGAGTTGTCCGTGTCATCGTTGCCGCCGTAGGCGCCACGCGGTTCGGTCGAGGGAATGCCTTCGATCTGGCCCACTCCGGTCGCGGTGTTGATGGTTGCCTTGCCGAGCACGATCACGCCGCCCCAGAGGCCACGGGTGTCGAGAGGCAGGTTGCCGTTCAGGTTATCCGCCTCCGCGGTGAAAATGATCGGCTTCGCAGGCGTGCCGTTCGCGAAAATCTTGCCGCCCTGTGCGACAATCAGCGCACTGGAGTTCTCCGCCTGTCCGGGCTTGCCCTTGACAACGGTACCGGGTTCGATGGTCAGTGTTTCCCCATCCTCGACGAACACAAATCCGTCGAGAACGTAGATGTTGTTGGCTGTCCAGGTCACGTCGCCGACGATGTCGCCGTCGGTGACATTCACAGTGGTCTGCGCGAATGCTCCGGTGGCCATCAGGGAGAACACGAACATGGTCAACAGTTTCTTCAGCATGAATTGCTCCAAACGATTAGATAAACAGGTGATACGAACTATTCAAAAGTGTAATTGATCCCGAAGGAGAAGTTACGCCCCGTATTGAAGCGCGAATAGACGTAGTCACGGCCTTCAAAGTGATGCACATGCTCGATGGCTTCGTCCAGCATGTTCTTGGCGGAGAACTTGGCGGTGAAGCCCCAGAACAGGCGCTGGGAAACGATCAGGTCGAGCATGCCGCGCGGCTGCTCGTACACGTTCGGGGTGCCGCCGAGGGAAACCGCGGAGAGGCGCTCACCGAATACGTTGTAGAACACGCTGACATTCGTGCCCTGATCGTAATTCTGATACGCCAGGTTCACATTGAAGAGATACGGGGACTGCCCCTGCAGTTCGCGCGTCCCGTCGACGTACGGGTTGACGGCGCGAATCACTTCGAGCTCATCGGCGGAAATGTCCACAACGGACTCGGTCCACGTGAAGTTGGTGCCGATGTAGAAATAATTGAGGAAATCGGCGATCTCGTCGAGACGCTTACGGAATTCGAATTCGAAACCGTACACGCGGGCTTCGGAGACGTTCTGATACTCGATCTCTCCGTTCACGTTCTTGATGACGCGCTCGATCGGGTTCTGGAAGGACTTGTAGAAGCCGCTCAGGGCGAGGATTTCACCCGGACGCACGAACCATTCCCAGCGCAGGTCGTAGTTGTCGATCAGCGTGCGCTCGAGGTCCGCGTTTCCGATGAAGGTGAAGTCGTTGACGAAGTTGAAAGACGCGTACGGCGCCAGTTCACGGAAAGTCGGGCGGGCCAGCGTCTTTCCGTAGGCGGCGCGGAGATTCATGCGCTCGGACACGTTGTAGAGCACGTTGAGCGAGGGCAGGAAATCCTGGTTGTCGAGATTGCCGCGCGAGAGCGACGTGTCCATACTGGCGACATCCATCTGTGTGCTCTCGAAGCGCGCGCCACCGATGAGGCGGAAATCATTGAAGATCGGGAGATCGATCATCATGTATCCCGCGTAGATGTCCTGCGTGCCGTCGTAGTTGTTCGACGGCGACGTCGCGTCGATCACGTAATTGCCGAAGCGGAAGAAGGTCTCGCTGCTCTCCTCAGGGAGGATGCCGACATTCTCCTGCTGGAAGAAATCGACGTCATTACCGTCATAACGGGCACGGTCCTGTCCGAAATCGAAGCGGCGCTCACGGAAGGTCCGCTCCTTGTTCAGCCACGCGCCGCCGAATTTCACCTTCGCCGCCAGTCCGTTCCACTGCTGGAAGGGCAGGTCCATGTCGAGGTTGAACGAGTTGTTGTCCTCGGCGAGATTGCGGTAGTAACGCGCGGGAATCGGGTAAATCGAGGGACGGATGGTGTAAATGGTGTCGATGTTGTCGTTGCGTTCACGAATGGTGTAGTTGTTCGTGAAATAGCGCACGTCGGGCTCATCCTGCGTGTTGCTGGAAATCGAGCCGATCCATTCGACGTTCAGACCGCCGAGGGCCTCGAAATTGTGCTTGCCGCGCAGCTGATAGGTCTGCAGCTCGCGTTCGATGTAGTGAAGATTGCGCGTCTCATAGACCGCGTTGCCCGTCAGGTCGCGCGGGAAGCTTCCGTTCAGGTAGCGCGCGGTGTTGTCCGCACTGCGGTTGTAGATGACGTTGAAGCCCATTTCATGCGCCTGGCCGAGCTTGTAGGACAGGTTCAGCAGACCGCCCCACAGCACTTCATCCGTCCCCTTCTGGTCGGTAAACAGGTAGTCGTTGGTCAGCTCGTCCACATCGTCCACATGACCGGTGAGCTGGTAGCGGCCCACCGTGCCGTCGGTGTACAGCGAGTACTTGCGGCTGTAGGTCAGACTGCCGAGGAAGCCGAAGGGCTGATCGAGCACGTCAAACTGGTTGCCGAAGGAGAGAGAATAACTCTGGTTCACCGGGGCCGTCGAGCGCGTCGGGGCCATGGTGCTGTTGAAAGATTTCGACAGGCGGTCGAGTTCCATCGCCTTCTCCTCGTCGGTGAAAGCGAAGCTCAGGTCGGGAATTTCCACGTTGGGATCCGCCAGCGCATCGGGAATCGCGCGCGTGCCGTCGTCGAAGCCGAGCCAGTCGGTTTCACCGCCGGCGTAGCCGAGAAAATTCCCGGAACCGGTGGTCTGGGAATTCCAGGACGTGGAGGTCGAAAGCGAAAGCGTGAGCTTGTCCGGGAAGGACTTCGTCGAAATGTTCACGCTGCCGCCGGTGTAGTTGCCAGGCTTGTCGGGCGTGAATGTCTTCGTGGTCACGAGATTCTCCAGGAAGCTCGCGGGGAAAAGATCGAGCTGCACCGCGCGGCGGTTGGGATCGGCGCTGGGCACTTCCGCGCCGTTGAGCTGCGTGGAGGTGTAGCGCTCACCCAGTCCGCGGATGTAGATATACTTCCCGTCCACCGTCGAGGCGCCGGTCACCTTGTTCATGGCGGCCGCGGCATCGCTGGAACCCGAGCGGGAAATATCCTCGGAGCTGATGGCGTCGCTGATGGAGGTCGCCTTCTGGCGATCCTTCAGCAGTCCGACTTCGTTGTTCGTGAGAATCTTCGCCTCGACGACGACCTCTTCCATTTCGAAGGCCTCGGGAGCGAGTGTCATCTCAAGCGTCGTTGTCTCGCCGGCTTTCACCACCACTCCGGTCACGGTTTTTTTCGCATAACCGATCATGGAAGCGTTGAGGGTGTAGGTTCCGGCGGGAACGAGATCAATGGTGAAATTGCCGTCGATGTCGGCGGCTGCGCCGAGCGACTTGCCGTCAAGAATGACATTGGCGCCGATCAGGCCTTCACCGTTTGCTGCGTCAACCAACTTTCCTCGGATCTTACCGGTGTTCTGTGCAGAAACACTCGGAGCGAAAAGGATGAGGAGGGAAAGGAGGGTGGTAAGAGAAAGTGTGGTACGCATTGTCCTTGAAAACAGTGATGAATATGAGTTGTGATTCTTTGCTGGTTTTGAAAACGAAATTACAATCATACAAATGTGCGAAGCCGCCGTTCAGCTCTGATTAAATCAATGTTAGGGGATTGTTAGGCGGCCCGGCGGCGCATTGCACGCGAACGCGACAATGCCGGCGTGCGGACACCGATTCAGGCGATTTGCATTCAAACGAAAGTTGTTTCACTTTTCCCTGTTGCACGCCCCACCCTGCTCTCCCCCGTTTTCCTTCCCCGCAGACGCCGGCGTACTGTTATCATTTTCCCTGACCACACCGACATGCCATGAAGTCATCCTTCGATACTGTTCTCTTCGTATTCCGGCGCGATCTGCGCCTCGCCGACAATCGCGGACTCGCGGAAGCCACGCGCCGCGCCCGCCGCGTCATCCCCGTGTTCGTGTTCGACCGCAACATTCTCGGCGATCTTACCGACCGCAGCGACCGCCGCGTCACGTTTATCCACGAATCCGTGACGGAGATGAAGGACGCTCTGCGCACACACGGCTCGGACCTCGTCGTCCTGCACGGCGATCCGATGGAGAAGCTCCCCGCCCTCGCAGAGAAAACGGGCGCCGAAGCGGTTCTCGTCAACGAGGATTATGAACCGTATGCCATGCTCCGCGACGACATCGTTTCCGAGGCGCTGGTGCGCACGGGACGTGCCTTTCACGCCTTCAAGGATCACGTTGTCTATGCACGCGATGAAATACTCACGCAGTCGGGGGATGCGTACAAGGTCTTTTCCCCCTACAAGCGCGCATGGCTGCAGCGACTCGAAGAAGAGGAGCGCCTGGGGCTCTCCCCTGTCGCGGAGGAAAGCATGAACCCGGGGACGCTCGCTCCCCGCCGGTCGCTCAAGGGACTCAGCGACGCATGGTCGCTGAAAGACCTGGGATTCGCACGCGCGGAACTCTGGCTCGAGGCGGGGGAAACCGCCGGACGCAGACGCCTCGAACAATTCCTCCCCTCCATGCAGTGGTACGCGGACGACAGGGACCTCCCGGCACGCAAGGGGACGTCGGGACTCTCCGCACACCTGCGCTTCGGCACCGTGTCCATCCGCGACTGTGTGCGGCATGCGCGAGAGTCCGACGAGAAAGGCGCACAGACCTGGCTGTCCGAGCTCATCTGGCGCGAGTTCTATCAGATGCTGCTCGACCGCTACCCGCATGTGGTCAGCCACAGCTTCAAGCAGGAATACGACGCCATCTCCTGGCCGGGCGGAGACGAGGAGTTCCACGCGTGGTGCGAAGGTCGCACGGGATACCCGATCGTGGACGCCGCCATGCGGCACTTCAACGCCACGGGGTGGATGCACAACAGGCTTCGCATGATCGCGGCGATGTTCCTGACCAAGGACCTGCTGGTCGACTGGCGGCGCGGAGAACGCTATTTCGCCGCGGGACTGCTCGATTACGACCTCGCTTCCAACAACGGCGGGTGGCAGTGGTCCGCTTCCACCGGCGCGGACGGCGCTCCCTATTTCCGCATTTTCAATCCCATCCTGCAGTCGAAGAAATTCGATCCGGACGGCACCTTCATCCGAGAGAACCTCCCCGAACTCTCCGGCTACAAAGGCGATCTCCTGCACTGGCCGCACACGGCCGACGCCGCTGCGCAGGAAGCAGCGGGCTGCGTGCTCGGCAAGGACTACCCGCATCCCATCGTGGACCACTTCGAGCAGAAAGACAAAGCCATCGCGCTTTTCAAACAGCTGTGAGCAAGGCTTTCCTGCTTCCAAGCCCCGGAATGCAGTTTTAATGCATGTTAAAATTTTATTTTAACATGCATTAAAACTGCATCCCCCCATGTTTGGAGATAGAAACCGGTGAAAAACGTGAAAAAGGCGGTCATCCGCGCGGGAACGACCGCCTTTCAGGACGAAGTGCCGTGGGGAGATCAGGCCGCCTGCACCTTTTTCAGCCACTGGTTATACAGGAACATGCTCAGGGCGGAGACGAGGCCGATGCCCATGAGCACCACCCAGCCAATGGTATTCCACGTCGGATCGAGCTGCAGCAGGCCGTTGTCCAGCTTCACGGCGTTGGTGCACATGATCTCGTTGAAAATGGCGGCGCCGGCCGGACCACCGATCAGAGAACCGATGGCCATGGGAAGGTTGGCGTAGCCGAGGAAAAGCCCCTCCTGACCCTTGGGCGCAAGTGCGCCGATGTACTCATAGGTGCGCGCGGAGGTGAACAGCTCGCCGAAGGCGATCAGCGCGACCGTCAGCGTGGCGAACAGCGCGCCCATCGGGAGGAGATCCCAGACGTCGGCCGTGACACCGCCTGAGGTGTAGATCGGGATGATGTTGATCAGCATGGAAACGCCGATGATCACGATGCCGACGATGATGGAGTTGATCGGTTTCATCTTGCCAAAGGCCTTGGTGATCAGCAGCTGGAAGAACACGATGGTGAAGGGGTTCGCCATGGTGTAAATATCCACGGCGGGATCGGTTTCGACCACTTTCTTCAGATACAGCGGGATGACATTGTACACCTGCGAATAGATGAAGAAGAAGCCGCTGGATACCACAAGGAATAGAGCGAAGCGTCCATTCTTGAGCACCAGCACCATGTCGAGCAGGATGCGACCGACGCTTCGCTGTCCCTTGCGGCTGCGGCGCGCTTCGGTATCTTCGTCCGAGTCACGGTACATGAAGAGTACTACGAAGAAAGCGATGACAGAGCATCCCACGGCCACGGCGAAGATGAAGCTCAGGTCATACTCCGTGCGCACGATGTAGCTGATACCGCGTCCCAGCAGTGACCCGATGTTGACCACCATGTAGAAAATGGCGAACGCCAGGGTTGCGCGCTGGCCTGCGGTTTTCTGCACCGTACCCGAAATGCACGGTTTAATGATGGAGCCGCCCATGCCGATGACGAGAATGCCGATCATCACGGGCACGATGACGCCCGCTCCGGCCGTCATTTCATCGCCGACGAGATCATGCAGCACCTCGCCTCCGAACCAGACGGGATAGCCCATGAGGAAATACCCGATCGACAGCATGATGAAGGCCGCGAGCAGGGATCGCTTGAAGCCGACCTGGTCGGCGATGGTGCCCGACAGAATCGGCAGGAAATAGACGAGTGTCCAGAGAATGCCGTTCAGCGTGCTGGGCCAGTAATCACCGAGGCCAAGCTGTCCGAGGTACAGCACGACGAAGCTCGCCATCGCGTAATACGCGCCGCGCTCGAAAAGCTCGGTGAGGTTGGCAGTCCAGAAGGTGACGGGAAAAGAATCGGATTTCTGTGGGGTCGCGGGAGGAGGTGCAGCCATGATGGGTCCTTATTGCTTGCAGGATATTGCTCTCAAGCAGATCATTATACAATAATAGCACTTTTTTCCGGATCAGGGAATATGAAACTCCGATGTCTTCCAATTACTGCGAAACAGCGCCCCAACGCCGCATTGAATCTGGCCGCGCCCCTTTGTATTATCAGAGTATTCGCTGACTCCAATACGAATTCCGGGACCGCCATGAAACGACTGCTGCTGCTTTCCTCCCTGCTTCTCCTGACGCTCACCGCCGCCGCACAGCCCGTGCTCGTCCAGCGTGACAACGGGACGCCCGCCGGCGCCTACTTCAACGCCCCTTCCTTCATGAACGAATCCGTCATCCTTTCCTTCGACGGTCCCTGCAAGGTGCTCGAACTGCAGGTGTACTACATGGGGAACGGTGCGGCGAAGGATACGCTGTTCATCGTCGGAGACGCCGCGGAGGGTGCGATTCCCCCGACCCACTGGGTGTGGGAATACAACACGCTGATACCGCCCGTGGTGGTGGACTACACCGCGGAGGGATGGTACACGATCGACCTGCGCGACCGCAACCTCCGAAGTGATGGCTATGACCGCATCGTGGTGCAGCACTGGCTTCAGCGGCCCGCGGGACCGTGGATCGCCGTGGACAGCGACGAGCAGAAAACGCCCTACGCGTCTTTCCTCATGGACCCGACAAAGACCAACAGCCTGGGCGGTCCGGGACAGTATTTCCTCGTCACCAACGACTTCATGGTGCGCGCCCTGGTGGAATACGATTACCCGGAAGGAGACGGGTCGGAAGAACCACCTCCCCCCGTCCTTGCGGATGTCGCAGTCGATGCGGGCATTGAAAAGGACCAAGCCCCGATCAACGCCGCCATCGCCGCGGTCGCGGACTGGAACAACGACGGACGGGACGACATCGCCATCGGTTCGAATTACTTTCAGAACAACGGCGATGGAAGCTTCTCAAACGTCACCGATGAGCTCGGCCTCGGGGGCGGCTATTCCGTGTGGGCCGATTTCGACAACGACGGCTGGCAGGACGTGTACATCGTGTCCGGCGGAGACAACGACAAGCTGTACCGCTCCGACGGTGCGGGCGGTTTCGAGGATGTCACGCAGTCGGCCGGCATCAGCAATCCCGCTCCGACGGTGACGCCCATCTGGCTCGATTACAACAACGACGGACACGCCGATCTGTTCATCGCCAACGGACGCCGCACGGTCAACAGCCAGGAAGTGTATTTCCCGGACAAGCTCTGGAAGAACAACGGCGACGGAACGTTTTCGGATGTGAGCAGCCAGAGCGGCATCGCAGCCGCCGAACCGTCTCCGTATATGGACTGCTGGGGCGCGAGCGCCTGCGACTTCGACAATGACGGGTGGACCGACATCTTCGTCTCCACGTACCGGCTGGCGCCCGACATGCTGTTCCGCAACAACGGCGACGGCACGTTCACGGAAGTCGGCGCAGCGACAGGCGTGCGTGGCGTTCCGACTGCCTCACCATCGTACTTCGGCCACGGGATGGGCAGCGACTGGGGTGACTTCGACAACGACGGATGGAGCGACCTGGCCGTCGGCAATCTCGGCCACCCGGACTGGCGCGGTGCGGTTTCCAATCCTTCGCTGATTTTCCATAACGAAATGGGAAATGACTTCTCGGAGATGCATCACGCGATGGGACTGAAATTCCGTGAGATGAACGCGGGCGTCACCTGGGCGGATCTCGACTGCGATGGCTGGCTCGACCTCTGGCAGTCCCAGTACGCTTATCAGAAGGAAGGAGAAGGCGGTGAACCCGGGCGCTATTCCCGCCTGTACATGAACCAGGGAGCGCCGGAGTACCAGCTTCTCGACCGCACATGGCATTACGGATCGAAGGTCCATGGCGCATGGACCGTTTCGCGGCTGGACTACGACCTCGACGGCGATGTGGACCTGCTGGTCGCGAGTCCGCGGGATGGGGTCAAGCTCTTCCGCAACGACATCCCGCGTGAAGGCCGCTGGCTCGCCCTCCGTCTGCACGGCAGTCCGGAAAACGGTGTGACCATGGATGCCTTCGGAACGCGCGTCGTCGTGTACGCTGATGGCCGCATGTTCACGCGCACACTTTCGACCTCCGCGGCCGGTTCGCGCGCGGCCACCAACAGCCTCGAAATGCACTTCGGCCTCGGCAACGCGGTAAGTATCGACAGCGTCCTGGTGCATTATCCGAACGGGGTACGCCGCACGCTCACCAATCTCGAAGTCGATACCCGCTACGCCCTGGCATACAGCGGAGACATCACAGCGGATGTCGACGACGCTGCCGTTCCGGCAGCGTGGGATATCGCCGGTGCCGCGCTGCGCGACGGCACGCTGCAGTTCACACTCCGGCATGACCGACCGCTCGAAAACGCGCGGATCCGCCTCTACAACGCGCTCGGACAGGCCCTGCTGAACGTTGATGCGCCCCGGCTGCAGCCGGGACTGCAGGCGATGCCTCTCGGGCTCCGCCTTTCCAGCGGCACATATTTCATCGTCGTCGAGACACCGGAGCACGCGCGCAGCCTGAAGCTGCAGCACCTGCGCTGATCCGCCCCTCGGCGCCGACCGCAGGAAATCTCGGAAAAAGCTCGTAGCTTGCAACGGCAGCGACCCCATGCTGCCGCTGCCTTTTCTTCCACTTCACGCACAGGACCATGAAACGACTGCTTCCGCTCTTCGCACTCCTGCTTCTGCCGATGTTCGCACAGGCACAGCTGCTGGAGAAAATCACCGTCAAGGAAATTCTCCCCACCGTCACCGGCAAGGCCCACAGCGATTTCGCCGCGGACGCAGTGCTGACGCATACCATGTTCTTCGGACTTTCATACCAGGGTGTTGCGCTTGAAATGGACGTCGCATCAGCGAAAGCGACCGGCTGGCTGTATCGCTATTACTCGCCGGGACTCGACTCGTCGACCTTTTTCGTCGGGGTCAAGGTCGCCATCCTCGGCGTCCAGGCCCTGCCCCTCCCCGTCGATACGGTCACACAGTACTTCCCCGTCAGCATCGGCAGCACGCAGCTGAGCGAACCGTGGGTGGACTCCGACGAGGCGCTGCAGGGGTCGAAAGACGGCGGCGCGGAAACATGGCTGCAGAGCAATCCCGACGCAGCGATTTCGCTTGCGTTCACCATCAATAACCCGGTCGCGAACAAGTTCATCCCACAGGGGCAGTACTGGTTCTTCCGATACATCGCTTCCGCCGACACGCTCACGTGCATGGTGCACGCCAGTACGGGACTCCCCTTCCGCTGTTTCGCCGGCAACGCGCCGACAATTCTCACCATTCCACCGACATCGGCACGCGTAGGCGCGGCCTACAGCTACACGGTCAACGCGTTCGGGAATCCTCCCCCGTCGTATCTTCTGGAAACGGCTCCTGACGGCATGACCATCGACGCGCAGAGCGGCAAGATCTCGTGGACACCGGCCACAGGTCAGGAAGGGAAACAGCAGGTCACCGTCGTCGCGGAGAATTCCTCCGGCAGGGACATACAGTCTTTCGAAATCACTGTGCAGACCGCGGGTTCGGCACCCGTCATCGTATCGAGTCCCGTGACCGAAGCCATCGCGGGCAGGCAGTATTCCTATCAGCTGATGGCCACGGGGACACCGCAACCCTCGTACACGCTCGACGAAGCGCCGCAGGGCATGCTCGTCGACGCGGGGCGCGGCAGCGTGTTCTGGACCCCGACGCGCCCGCAGGCGGGACCGCACAGCGTACGCATTCGCGCCACCAATGCCTCGGGATCCGATATCCAGGATTTCACCCTCGAGGTATCAACAACGCCCGTGATTGCACCGATTGAAGGCCAGGTGATCGCGCCGGAACGCGCATTCACCCTTACTCCTTCGGTGGACGCCTATCCCGCTCCGTCGTACGCACTGAATGCCGGACCGGACGGTCTCGCCATCGATCCCGTCACCGGGGTGATCTCCTGGACTCCCACCATGCAGCAGGTCGGCGCGCACACCGTGCTGTTCGAAGCCAGCAACCGTGCGGGAAAAGGCCAGCGCTCGTTTGAAATCGAAGTGGATGCCTCCCTCGATGCCTCCATTGTCGCGCCCGCACATGACTTCCGACTGACCGCGCAGTATCCGCATCCCGCCTCGGACGTGCTGCATGTCACTGCCGCAACGCGTGCGGGCAGGACGGTCACGGCCCATCTCTTCGACGCCCTCGGACGCCGGGCGGGCGTGTACGCGGTGACGGCGGATGCGGCCGGCATGGCCCGCGTCG
>CAJXSA010000099.1 GCA_913060595.1 uncultured Ignavibacteria bacterium | reverse complement strand
GCCGCCACCGCCGCCCCCGCCTCCCGAACTCGAAACGGGCGTGCGCGTCCTGGCCCGCGCCGCCGACGGCAGCTTCCTCGAGGACGCCCGCGTCATCGTTGAACGCCTGACGCGCAGTGAACTCTTCCCGCTGCTGCCCCATGTCTTTTTCCCGCAGAACAACGCGGACCTCGATTCCACGAGCATGAATCTCATCCCGAACGACGCCACGGTGCGTTTCGACGAGAGCCGCCTGCCCAACAGCACGCTCGCCATTTACGCGGATCTGCTCAACGTCGTCGGCAAGCGCATGCAGGAGAATCCCTCGGCGCGCATCACTCTCACCGGCTGCAACAACGCCACGGGCGCAGAACGCAACAACCGCCGCCTCTCGCGCCGCCGCGCGGAAGCCGTTCGTGATTACCTGGTCCGCGTCTGGAACCTCGACGCATCACGCATTCGCGTGCGCGACCGCAACCTGCCGCGGGAGGCCCCGAGCACGGAAACGGTCGAAGGACAGCAGGAAGCCCGCCGCGTGGAGATCGAATCCGATACGTACGCCATCCTGGCGCCTGTACGCTGGCAGTCCGTCGACCAGTCGGTTTCCACGCCCACCATCGCCCTGCTGCCCGACATTCGCAGCGACGCCGGCGTGCGACGCTGGACGCTCGAGGTGACACAGGACAGCGAGGTCTACGCCTCCTTCAAAGGCGAAGGGAATCCGGCTGAAACACTGGACTGGGTGATCGATTCGACGCGCATCCCGCAAGCGGGACGCAGCGTGGACATCACTCTGCGCGTCGAGGACCGTGCGGGACAGTCCAGCACTTCCCGTGCGGCACTGCCCTTCGATACGGAAACACGCACCACGGAGGTGGTCGAACAGCGCGGCAACCGGCGCATCGACCGCTTCAGTCTCATCCTCTTCGATTTCAAGAAATCAGATATTGGTCCCGAGAACCGGCGCATTCTCGACATCGTCCGCGAGGCCATCACCCCGCGCTCCCGCGTGACCATCTACGGCTACGCCGACCGCACGGGCAGCCCGGAGATCAACCGCGAACTCGCGCTCGACCGCTGCAATTCGGTGCGCAGTGCCCTGCGCCGCAGCCTCGAGGGCATTCCTGTGCAGCTCGAGGCCGTCGGAAGCGACCGCCTGCTCTTTGACAACGACCTGCCCGAGGGACGTAACTACTGCCGCACCGTGCAGATCGTCGTGGAAACCGGCCTGGAATGATCCGTTGTACCGCCCGCCGTACCGGCGAAGGAGAAGGAAAATGATACGCATGCATACAATGTTCACCGCCCTGCTGCTCATCGCACTGAGCGCCTCCGCCGCGGCGCAGCTGCAGTTCAATATCGTTTCCACCGACGGTTCGGCATACCCGGACATCAGCGTGGTCTTCGAAGCGAAGGATGGCGCGGGAAACTCCATCATACAGTATCAGCCGAGTGATTTCACCGTGGTGGAAAACGGCATCGTCCGTCCCGTGAAATCCGTCAGCTGTCCCCCGCCTGTCACCCCTCCGGTGTCGATCACCTTCACCTTCGACGTCAGCTTCAGCATGTCCATCGACAACCGTCTGATGAATCTGCAGGACGCCTCCACGCAGCTGGTCACCGACATGTCGTATCCTCCCGCGGCCAGCGCGGTGACGTCTTTCGACGACGACAGCCGCATCCTCACGCCCTACACGAGCAACAAGCCGGCTATCCTCAGCACCATCGCGGGACTCACAGCGTCCGGCGGCGGCACGGACTTCCAGGGTGCCTTCCTCGACGCCGTCACGGGCGCCATCGACGTCACGAAGAACCGCAGCGGGGACAAGTACATCGTTTTCATGACCGACGCTTTCCAGAATCTCACCACGGCGATAGAAAACCAGATCATCACGGCTGCGCGCGCGGCTGATATCAAGGTCTACACCGTGACCGTGAGTCCCAATACCGTCAACATGTCCCTGCGCCGCATCGCCAACCGGACCGGCGGACGATGGTTCGAGGACGTACTCACCGCCCAGCAGGCGAAGAGCATTTTCGATCAGATCGGCAACGAAATCTTCATCTATCCGCCCTGCACGCTGGTGTATGAAACCGATGGCTGTGATACAGAGCGCTCGGTGACCGTATCCCTGCGCAAGCTCGGCCGCACGGAAACGCGCAACACCACGGTCAGCATCGATCCGGCAGACATCGTGTCGCTCGACACGAACATTCCGCTGCTGGACTTCGGTCAGGTGCCCGCCGGACAGACGCGCAACGACAATATCGTTCTGCGCGCACAGGGCGCGACCATACGCGTCACCTCGATCACAACGACGGAGTCCGCATTCCGCATCACCGATTACGGCGGCAGCGCTCCCCCCTTCGACCTGGCGGCGGGACAATCCCGCACGTTGCGCATTCAGTTCCGTCCGGTGGTCACTGACCGCATCGTCGCCAAACTCGAGATCGTGAGCGACGCCCCCTGCGGGGAATCCTCCGCCCTGGCCGGCGGTGTGCATGATCCGTCGCCCCTGCGGCTGATACAGCCCAACGGCGGGGAGAAACTCTTCTCCGGCACCACGTTCCGTACGGAGTGGACAGGCATCAGCGGCACACAGGCAGCGGAACTCGAGTACAGCACGAACAGCGGCTCGACATGGACATCGATCAGCGACAACGTCTATAATTTCGTGTACAACTGGCGCGTCCCCGATACACCCAGCGAGGAATGTCTCGGCTTCGTCATCACACGCGAGGAACGCATCACATCGCTCGACGACGTCTGGGAAGGACTGCAGCCTGCCGAAGTGAACGACATCGCAGTCGCGGCGTCCGGCACGCTCACGGCCGCGGCACTGGACAACGGCCAGGTGAAACTCTTCTACCCGAAAGACGCCGCGTTCGTGACCATCATCGACGCGCACAGCAACGGCTGCAACGCTGTGGCGTTCTCACCGGACCTGCGCTGGCTGGCCACGGGCGGCGATGACGCGCGCGTGCGCATCTGGAATACGCGCACCGGCACCCTGGTGCAGGAGCTGACCGGTCACAGCGGCGGCGTGCACTCGGTACAGTTCTCCGCCGACGGCAGTTTCCTCGCCAGCGGCAGCACGAACAATGTCATACTGTGGAAAACATGGGACTGGACACGGGCCTGGACCAACAGCGCGGACACACACGGCGACGGCGCCGTGGCCATCAGTCCGAACAACGACTTCGTCGCCTCCGCCTCGGGCAACGCCATCGCCATTCTCGATTTCAACGGCGGCAACCGCCTGCGCCGGCTGACGGGACATGGCGGCACTGTGCGTGCGCTTGACGTTTCCGACGACGGACTGCTCATCGTCTCCGGCGCAGACGACCGCTCGGTGCGCATGTGGAACACGCTGACATGGGAGCAGGCGCGCGTGCTCAACGGGCACACGGGGGCTGTGTACTCCGTCGCATTCTCAAACGGCGCGGGACGCATCATCTCTGCCGCTGCAGACAACAGGGTGCGTGTCTGGGACGGCCGCGACGGTGCGCTGCTTCACACATTCACCGGGCACAACGCATCGGTGCGCAGCGCATCCTTCGACCGCCGCACCCGCCTCGTGCTCTCCGGCGGCGACGACCGCAGCATACGCGCCTGGGGCTACGTTCCGCCCCTCGGGGACAAGAGTGACAGCCTCTTCACCATCATCACCACGGTCACCGATCTGAAAGGACTGCCGCCGCTCTTCGACGACCTGCAATGTCCCGACACATGGTCGGACGGTGTGGCGCGTTTCGTCAATACCGGCAACCAGGACATCACGCTTTCCGGCCTGCGCATTACGGGAACGGACGCCGCCGCATTTGAAATCACGGGCGGTTTCTCCATTCCACCCGACGTGCTCATGAAGCCCGAGGACACGCTGCGTGTCCCGCTGCGCTTCTTCCCCGCACGCATCGGCGACTTCGATGCCGTACTTGAGCTCGACACCGACGTGCCCGGCAATCCCCTCGTCACGCTCCCGCTCGCGGGACACAAGGATACCGTTCGCACCGTGGTCTCCCCCGACACCCTCGATGCCGGTGAGATGTACGCCTGTGCGCTGCCGGTTGAACTCGAACTTATCATGTCCAATGCAGGGGATGTCAACGCCGTCATCGATTCTATCGACAGCGATCTCGGCGCCACAGTGTCCTTCCCCGGCGCTTTCCCGCGCACGCTTCTGCCCGGACAGCAGGACACCGTGCGCGTCCTCGTGCATCCCACCGCTCTCGGCGCTTTCGAGGGTTACGTGCGTATGGAAACCACGCCCTGCGGTGCTGTCGAGGACGTGATCATCCGCGGACGCATGGTTCCGACGGCGCTCGTCGCCACGCCGAATCCCGTGGTATTCGACTTTGCCGCCGTGGGCGATACGTCCTACGCGCGTCTGGTCCTGCACAATCCGACCGTCACCAACATGGTGTTCGACAGTCTCGCCTTTCTGATCACGACCCCACCCTTCGCGGTACTGGACTCTGCGGCCTGGCTCGACTCCCTCGCACTTCCGGACACGCTTGCGCCGGGCGACAGCATTGTCTTCCGTCTCGCCTATTTTCCGCGGTCCGAAGGTGACGCCAGCGGTGCGCTGTTCTTCCATACGTCCTTCCCATGCAAAGATTCCCTGCTGGTCCCGCTGACAGCTTCCAGCGCGCGCAAACCGCAGATCGGATATTCGGCGACGGACTTCCCCGCACTGCTCTGTCCCGACGAGCAGACCTCCAGCGCCACTGCCACGCTGCGCAACACCGGCGGCCTGGCGCTCACCGTCAGCAGACTGTCGATCAGCGGAGTGAATCCAGGGGATTTCAGCATACTTTCTCCATCCACACCGCTCACCATCGATCCGGGCGGAAGCGAGACCGTGCAGCTCGCCTTCGACTACCAGGCCGTCGGTGAGGACCGCACGGCGCTGCTCGTCATTGAAAGCAACGCCGAAAACGAGCCGCGCGTGGAAATTCCCCTCGCCGCGCGCAAGGATTCCGCCAACGTCGTGTGGAGCGTGGGCGATCACAGCTTCGGAGAACTCTACGAATGCGAGTTCCCGCAGACCGTGACCTACCGTTTCACCAACACCGGCACCGTCGACACCGACGTCAGCCTGGATGTCTCGGCTGTGCCCGATGGATTCACCCCCGATGCGGTGACGACTTTCACCCTCGCACCGCAGTCCGACCGCAGCTTCACCGTGACACTGCTGCCGACCACGTACGGCGCGTATACCGCGGACCTAGCGTACACCGCCCAGCCCTGCGAGCAGGGAGACGCCCTGACGAGTATCAGTTACAGCTACGCGCCGCATGCGCCGGAGGTGTCACCACTTTCCGTGGACTTCGGCACACTCGGCATCGGCGGCAGCGGCACCGCAACGGTCACCGTGCGCAATCCGCAGTCCCGCCCCATGCGCGTGCAGTGGACGCCACCCGCGCATACGAATCTCAGTATCGTATCGCCCGTTACGACGGACACCACGCTCGCCGGCGGCGAATCCTTTGACATCATTCTTCGCATGGACGCCATCAGCGACGGGGACCTCAGCGATATTCTTCGCCTGTTCACCGAGCAGGCCTGCCCGGACTCCGCCACGGTCACGATCGCCGGGCGCGTGGACGCCGCAACCTCCGCACTGTCCGTCCCCGTGCTGGAAGGAGAAATCGGCAGCCGCATCAGCATCCCGATCCGCCTCGACGACGCGGTGAACCTGGCGCTGACCGGCACGCGCTCCTTCACCGCCGACCTGGTTTTCAACCGTTCCATGCTCTGGCCGGAAGAAATCAGCAGCAGCACCGGCAATGCTTCGTACACCACCGCCGCCGATCCGGACGGCAGCCTCCGCGTCAGCGTCACCGTCACGCAGACGTCCTCCCCCTCCCCGGGCGTCCTTGCGGAACTGCAGTGCCTTGTCATGCTGGGCAACAATGACAGCACACCGCTCACGCTGGCAAGCTTCCGCTGGACGGAGGGCATTGCATCCGCGGTGACGACGAACGGCAGCTTCACCGCCACCGGCATCTGCGAAGCGGGGGGACAGCGCCTGATGGCGCTCCCGGCGGGACTCGCGCTCTTCCCCAATACGCCGAACCCGTTCAATCCCACGACGGAAATCGCTTTCTTCATGCCGCAGGACGGCGATGCGGATCTCCGCGTGTACGACATGCTCGGACGTGAAGTCGCCCTTCTCGCACGCGGACGCTTCGCAGCGGGCGTGCACACCGTGATTTTCGATGCTTCAGGACTGCAGTCCGGCAGCTACTTCGCGGTGCTGCGCAGTGGCGCGGACACGCGCGTGCGCAGGATGATACTGATGAAATAATCCCGGCGGTGCGTCAGCGAAAGACGCAGTCGAACAGCCAGGTCAGTTGCTCCCCCCGGAGCAGGATGCGCGTGTCCCGGAACTCCACCGGGTGCGCGGCGAATTCATAGTTCCGGTCCCCGTACGTATCGGCAGGGACCGGAATTTTTATTTCCGATGTGAAGAGAGCAGGCAGCGCGACGGGCGTGAGCATGTCCTCCACGCGCAGCGGAATATCCTCCCGCCACGGCACTTCCCAGCCAAGCAGGTTCACATGCAGCGTCGCTTCGAGCAGCATGTCACCGCGCTGCGGGATGAGCATCAGCCCCCCGTCCTTCCCCGCCTCCACGGCAAATGACACCGTGTCCCGCATCGAGAGCTGTATGCGGGGTGACGACGTGGCGCCGATGCCGGTGTACTTCCCAGACACTGCGATGCGTCCCGCACCCTCCATCTCCAATAGAAGACGCAGCACGTTTCCCCGTGCGGGAAGGAGTTCCGCGCGCCGGAGATTGAGCTGCACGGTTCCGCTGTCGATATCGAGGCGATTTGTGTACTGTATGCCGAAAATGGACTTTCTCTCCTGCAGCAGCGGGCGCGTGGAAGGAAATGAAACGCGCACGTCGTCGCTGCGTGAGGATGCGAGGGTGCCGAACAGCCTGTTGACGACTTCCGTGCGCAGTGTCACTACGCCGTCGCTCCCACTCTCGAAGCGCCGCGCATACGCATCGAGGGGTGTTTCCGCCGCGGCGATGTCACGGCTGCGCTGCGCGATGCGCCGCTGCGATTCCTCCACGGTGGGAAGATCGATTGAGGAACACGCGGACAGCAGTACTGACACGAGGAGCAGTAATATGCCGTGTCTCCGCAGATTCCTCCTCGTGGAGGAGTTCCTGCCGCCGCTGCCGCATGTTACTCCCCTCCTGGCAATTATCTGCCAACAGTTGAACATTAATTGCGGTCTCTGCATTATTTCCCACCGGTGAGAAATAATTCGTCGGTGCAGACGGGGAATAATTCTCCACCGGTGAGAAATAATTCCACACGCGCGAGATATTTTCGAAAATTGGTAAATATCTTGCATCACTTCACCCTCACCGTGCGGAGATCGGCACTTACGAGCACGTGGCGGTCAAAAATCAGCACGTCTCGCAGCTGCAGCGAGTACGACAGGAGGCGGCGCGGCGTGCGGATGTCGAGATTCGGGGTTCCACGCACGCGGGACGTGCTGCCGTCGATCGTGAGCTGCTGGTCGACATCGAGCGGCAGACGCAGCGGCGGGAACTGCTCGCGCAGCGTTCCGAGACGCACGCGGATGACATCCGCGATCACTTCCTCGGCGGCGGAGAGCAGTCCGGCGGCCTGCACGTCCGGGGTGACATGGTAGGGTTCGAATTCCACACGAAGTGCGTCCCCGTCGGGAAGCACGGCAAGTCGCGTATCCATAAGCAGGCGCACATCCACCCCGTGCGCTTCACTGCGCACGGTCAGATGCAAGGTGACCAGCGCAGAGCCGTGATGCAGATCGCCGCGGATGGAGTCTATCACGTAGGGCGTTTCGGCGTCCAGCCAGCCTCGTCGTCCACGCAGTTGACCGAGCATGCGCAGCACGAAATCCTCCTCCAGCTGAAGGACCAGGTCCGCGTCCGAGGGATCCGGATCACGAAGCAGCCGTTCGGACAGCTGCAGCGCACCGCGATGCCGCACGTCCATCGCCGCCGCCTCGCGCGCAAGCGCGTAGCGCTCGCGGTCGACATTGCCCCCGGCGATGCTTCCGACCAGGGCGCAGCCGGAAAGCAGCGACAGAAGGATCAGCGCCGGCAGAGTGTGGAGCGTACGGGGGATTTTCATCGGTAGCGTATGCTGAGCAGTTTCTTATCCTCGGTGCGGAAGTACTCCTCACCCGGGATATCGACCACAATCTCCTCCACCCCGGCGATCACCGGATTGCGCCGCGCTTGACCGATTTCCTCGCGCAGGTCTCCGCCCTTCCATACGACGAGGCGCTTCGGACCGTCCGTGCTAAGCAGCGGCCGCGCCCAGCGCACCAGCGCCTCGAGACGCGTGACGGCCCGGGCGGTGACCACGTCGGCCGTCGCCGCATGGTCATGCAGCACGATGTCGTCCTCGACGCGACCGTGTATGACCGACACGTTGCCGATTCCCAGCGCCTCCGCCATTTCTCCCACGGCACGGATTTTCTTTCCCACCGAATCCACCAGCAGGAAGCGCAGTTCCGGTAGCATGATGGCGAGCGGAATGCCCGGGAGTCCCCCGCCGCTCCCGATATCAATCACTTTGCCGGTGCGCGGCATGGGAATATGCGTGAGCACGGAGAGGGAATGCAGAATGTGATTGCGCCAGAGCTGCTCCTGGTCCTTGCGCGATATCAGGTTGATGCGCGTGTTCCAGTCGAGCAGCAGTGCGGCGTACTTCGCGAGTAGCGCCTGCTGCGTATCGTCGATGGTGAGACCGGACTGCCGGAGCAGGGTGACGACGCTATCCGGGGTGTGCGCTTCGGTCATGGCGGGTCAACGGTTGCGCACGATGGCGATTTCCACGCGGCGGTTTCGCTGACGCCCTTCTTCGGTGCGATTCGGCGCCACGGGTTCGGACTCGCCGTATGTGCGAATCTCCATGTCGTTCACCAGGCGCACGCTGCGACGGCGCAGCCAGGTTTCCACGTATTCGCTCACCTCGGTTGCGCGACGGTAGCCCAGCTTGATATTGTAGCTCACGGTGCCGACCGAATCCGTGTGGCCTGAGACCACCACCGTGGACTGCGGGAATTTGCCGAGCAGCACGGCGGCGCTGTCGAGTTTTTTCTCTTCCTCCGGACGAATGTTCGAGAGGTTGAAATCGAACTCGACGGTGAAGGAATAAATCTTGCGCTCTTCCTCGGCGGTGGGCATCATCACGACGGCATGCTCGATGACCATGCGATCGCCTTCGTCCCGTGCCTTGCGTGTGACCGCCGCATCGCCGCCGGCGTAATACTCTTCCACCGCGTTCATGTACCCGGCGCGCATGGCGGTGATGTTGTACCTGCTCCCCACCGTGAGCGGCAGTTCCACCATCGTCATTCCCTCGGCGAGCATGAGATCGCTGTCGGCAGGAGTGACGGAGAGCACCGCGTCGACGGCTTCCATCGTGTAGGCGTTGATGGCACGCACGCGCAGGACAAGAGGTTTCTCTTTTTCCACAGGCGGCGGGGGCGGAGGAGGAGGCGGGGGCGGCGCAATCGAAGTTTTGCGCACGCACATGTAAAGGTCATACCCCCCCATGCCGCCTTCGCGGCTGGAGGCGAAGTACACGGTATCCGCCGCGAGCGGACCGGAGAAGAAAAGATCGTCTTCATCGCTGTTGACGGGCGCGCCGAGCGGTTCAGGGTTTGACCATGCACCGGAGGCCGGCGTGCGTCCCTCGGGGAGACGCGCGCGGTAAATGTCGAAACCGCCGCGTCCGGGATGCAGGTCCGAGGAGAAATAGAGTTCTTTTCCGTCTGGCGAAAGCCAGGGACTGATTTCATTCCCGTCGGTATTGATCGCCGCACCGAGATTGACCGGTGTGCCCCATCCGTCTTCGCTGCGCAGGCTCATCCACAGGTCGCTGCCCCCTTCGCCGCCGAACCGTTCAGATGCGAATACGAGCACGGAACCCGGACTCCCGTCGCCGGACATGGCGGGGTGATGGTCCCACTCCATGTCGTTCAATCCTTCGGGCAGAAGACGCACGTCCTCTATGACAGCAGGATCGCTGCCGATGCGTCCCTCGACCAGGTCGCAGTCGCCGATGGCGTCGTCACGATAACACTGGGTGAAGAGCACTCTCCCCTCCGTGCCGCGCAGCAGCAGGGCCCCGCTTCGAATCTCCCCGTTGGGCAGCCGAAGAAGCGCTGCACGCGCCGCACCGGTGGGCAGAAAAAACATGCGGTCGAGCTCTCCGGCACCCTGGTCTCGGTTGGATGTGAAATACAGTCCGTCTGCAGTCGGAACGGGCGCGAGGTCGTCGCCGGGACCGTTCGCGGCCTGCACCGGAGCGAGCGTCCCATCCGCGCTCCTGTCCGAGCCGGTCTCATAGATGCTCGCGCATGCCGTGAGCAGAACTGCGGTGGCAAGTATCGTCGTATAGGAGTTTATGTGTCGCATGCGATCAGAGTCTGAGATGAAGCATGAGCAAAGCGAAAACCGTGGTGACCTTCCACTCCTCATCCGCAGTGGAAACGGCGGTGAACGGAATGTTCGCTCCGACGCGCGGTGTCAGTGAGATCGAAGGAGCAAGGTCGAACTGGTGCCCGACGCCCAGCGCGAGAGCGAGACGCAGTCCGTCACCGCCCGGGATGGGGCTCTCCTCGAGGAGCACGTTTTCCGTGGAACCGTCGTAGTAGGTGTAGCCGGCTGTCTGAATGGTTTCGATATGGTTGTAGCGGGAGCGTTGGGATATTCCCAGTTCGAGTCCAGCCTGAAAAAAGAATCCTGAGCGCGGGAGATACCAGAGGACTTCCGGTGTGATGCTCAGCCAGCGCAGCGTGACATTCGATGTGCTGCGATAGTCGATGTCCACCGCGGGGTTATCTCCGACGACGACGCTGCGACGCGTTTCGTCGCGGATAAAATCCGCGGACACGTCGTAGTAACTCACCAGCACGCCGTATGCGATGCCGACTTTCGGGTAGCGCACGAGAAATTCCGCCGCGAAATGAAAGCGGCTGCCGTCCTCGTCACTGAAAAAACAGTCGCAGGACGGCGAGAAACTGCCGCCATGCATGTTGTACATCACGCCCGGACCGAGGCCCAGCATGTAATGGACGGGCCGCGCGGACAGGATATCGCTCTCATAGGGTGCGTTCGCCGCGCGCTCCGGCGCCTGCGCCGTTGCAATGAGACTGAGCAGCGGCAGCAGCATACACA
>CAJXSA010000098.1 GCA_913060595.1 uncultured Ignavibacteria bacterium | reverse complement strand
CCCCCGCCCGAGTGGAGACTGCCTGTTCTCCTCCTGGCCGGGATACTCGCAGGACTCGGCGCATTTGTTCTCTACGTCTCCAACGCGGTCAGCTATCTCTCCGACGACCCGCGCGCCTGCGTGAACTGCCATGTCATGGCCCCGCAGTACGCGACCTGGCAGCGCGGCAGTCACGGACGCGGCACGACCTGCAACGACTGTCACGTCCCGCACGACAACGTGCTGCGCACCTACATGTTCAAGGCCGGCGACGGACTGCGCCACGCGACGATGTTCACCCTGCGCCTCGAGCCGCAGGTCATCCGCATCAAGGAAGCAGGCATCAGCGTCGTGCAGGAAAACTGCATCCGCTGCCATGACGACCTCGTGCACCGCGTGTCGTCGGGCAGCCTGACGGCCATGCACGCCGCAGCCGGAGAGGGATTGCTGTGCTGGGACTGCCACCGCGAGGTGCCGCACGGCACCGTCAACAGCCTGGCCTCCACGCCCCATGCGCGCGTCCCCGTTCTGCAGCCCGTCACACCCGCATGGCTGCGCGACTACATCGAATCATCACCTCAGGAATAATACACGCACTTCAGGAGTACACATGAAACACCGTATCATGGACATCATCCAGGAAAAACCATGGCTGGGATGGACAATCTTCCTCGGTACCATCGTCGTGGTTTTCCTTATCGGACTGCTCGCCGCATCCATCATGGAACGACGCGGGGAAGCCGACCTTCTGGTACAGGTCGAACCGATCGCGGACTGGGAACCGCGCAACGAAGTCTGGGGGGAAAACTATCCCCGGGAATTCGAAACCTACCGTCAGACCGCCGACACCAGTTTCCTCAGCAAGCACGGTGGAAACGGCACGATCGACTACCTCGAGAAATACCCCAACCTCGTCGTCCTCTGGGCGGGATACGCCTTCTCGCGCGACTACAAGCAGGGCCGCGGGCATTATCATGCGGTGGACGACATTCGCGAGACCCTGCGCACCGGCGTCCCCATGCCGGGAACCTGCTGGACCTGCAAGAGCACCGACGTGCCGCGCGTGATGAACGAACGCGGCGTCGGCGAATTCTACCGCGACACGTGGACGAATCTCGGAGCGGAAATCGTCAACAACATCGGCTGCCAGGACTGCCATGACCCGAAAACCATGAACCTGCGCATCACGCGTCCCGCACTGATCGAAGCCTTCGAGCGCCGCGGAAAGGACATCAACCTGGCGACGCATCAGGAAATGCGCTCCCTGGTCTGTGCCCAGTGCCACGTTGAGTACTATTTCAAAGGCAAGGAAGAGAAATACCTGACCTTCCCCTGGGACGAAGGTTTTTCCGCTGAAGACATGGAAACGTACTATGACGAAGTCGAACACGTTGATTTCGTGCACGCACTCAGCCGCGCCCCCATCATCAAGGCGCAGCACCCCGACTACGAGCTGTACATGACCGGCGTGCACGCCAAGCGCGGCGTGTCATGCGCAGACTGCCACATGCCCTATCGCAGTGAGGGCGGCGTGAAATTCACGAATCACACCATAACGAGCCCGCTCGCCACCGTTTCGACATCCTGCCAGACCTGTCATCGTGAAAGCGAAGAGAACCTGATCCGCGATGTCTACGAACGGCAGGACAAGATTGAAGAAATGCGCATGCGCACGGAAGACGCGCTGGCCAAGGCGCATATGGAAGCCAAATTCGCATGGGACAAAGGCGCCGGTGAGGAGGAAATGAAACCGGTGCTGCAGCTCATCCGACAGGCGCAGTGGCGCTGGGACTGGGTTGCCGCCGCCAACGGGCTCGGCTTCCACTCGCCGGTCGAGGCGGGTCGCACACTCGGCGCTGCGATTGAGAAAGCAAACCAGGCACGCACGCTGCTTGTCCGCGTGCTCGCGCGGCACGGCTTCACCGATCCGATTCCGCTCGCTGATATTTCCACGAAACGCAAGGCGCAGGCCTACATCGGACTCGACATGGAGAAAAACCGCAGCGCGAAGCAGGAATTCCTCAGCACGGTGGTCCCGAAATGGGACAAGGACGCAGCTGCGCGTGAAAGCAAATACTGACCCGCAGCCCCGTTCAGTACGGACATGAAAAAAGGTCCTGTCCCACTATCAGGGACAGGACCTTTTTCGTTTCATGGGGTGAGCGACGGGGGTTGAACCCGCGACCCTCAGAGCCACAATCTGATGCTCTACCAACTGAGCTACGCCCACCATATCGAAGCGTGCTAATATACAGAGTTTTTCATCTGAAGGCAACGGGGCGGGGGAGAAATCGTTTGCACCATCCTTATTTTTTCCATAATTTGCATGACTTAGAGTGACTGGATATGAATTCGAAACATAAACATATCCCTGTTCGCCTGTCCGGTCTCGCGGACGGCCCGCACGCGCTGGAGTACGAGGTCGCCCCCGGCACCATCGAACTGCCCGCGCACTTCCGCAGCCCCGTCAGCATTGACGTTGCGCTGGACAAGGCACTGCACCAGGTCGCTCTCCGGGTGACGGTTCGCACCGTCGCCCACGTACCCTGTGACCGCTGTCTCGATGACGTCGCGGTCCCGGTGGACACGGAATTTCTGCTCGTGTATACGCATGATAATTCCGCTCCGGCGTCGGAAGACGACGACGTCCGCCAGATAAACGTCAACGATCCGACCATCGACCTCACCGAAGATGTCCGCGATGCCGCGATGCTCTGCATCCCCATGCGCGTGATCTGCGGGGAGGACGAGGCTGGAAATGCGCTCTGCCGGAGGCCGATCCCCGATGCCCTTCGCGCCGAAGCGCAGCACCGGGAAGATCCCCGGTGGGACAAGCTGAAATCATTGAAACTGGATCAATAAATAGTTCAACTGTTTCCCTGGAGCAATTGCCATGCCCAATCCCACTCATAAACATTCGAAAGCCCGCACGGCGAAGCGCCGTACGCACTACAAGGCGAAGGCCTCTTCGACCTCGACCTGTGACAATTGCGGCGAGACCAAGCTGCAGCACCGTGTCTGCCCGAACTGCGGGTACTATAACGGTCGTTCTATCATCACTCCGAAACTCTGATTCCGGCCGCGCACGCGGTTGAGAACGATATGGCGCCTGGCGTGGTAACAATCGCTGTTGACGCAATGGGCGGGGACTTCGCCCCTCGGAACGTCGTTGAGGGTGCGCTCGCCTGCGCGCGCGATCCACGCTGCGATTTCAATATTCTCCTCGTCGGCAGGGAAGCCGACATCAGGGAGCATCTGCCATCGGATGCTCCTTCACGCATTTCCGTCCACCATACGGATGAGGTGGTGGACATGCACGACTCGGTGGCCGTCGCACTGAAGCAGAAGAAGCAGTCCTCGATGTACCGGGCGCTCGAGATGCATCGCGCCGGCGAAGTGGACGGCTTCATCAGCGCGGGCAACACCGGCGCCGTCATGGCGCTCTCAACCTTGCTGCTCGGACGCCTGCCCGGTGTGGACCGGCCGTCCATCGGTACCTTCCTCCCCTCCGAGAAAGGACCGGTGCTGCTGATCGACGCGGGCGCGAACGTCGATTCAAAACCGTCGCATCTGATGCAGTTCGGCGTGATGGGCAGTGTATACACCGAACTGATTCTCGGCAGGACCTCCCCGAAAGTGGGACTTCTGAATGTCGGAGAAGAAGAAAAAAAAGGAAACGACGCCTCCATCGCCGCCTGGCCGCTTCTGAAGGAAGCGCCGGTCAATTTCGTCGGCAACGTGGAGGGACGTGACATTCTCAAGGGCACGGTGGACGTGGTCGTCTGCGACGGTTTCACCGGCAACATTATTCTGAAATTCGCTGAGTCCTTTCCCGGACTGCTGAAAAGCAAGTTCTACGAGTACGCCGAACGTGGTTTCTTCCACAAAATCTGGGCGGGCCTGATGGGGAAAACCATCAAGGGCATGATTCGGGACTGGGACTACCAGGAATACGGCGGCGTCCCGCTGCTCGGCGTCCAGGGTGTCAGCATCATCGGACACGGCAGCTCCACCCCAAGGGCCATGAGCAACATGATACGCCGGGCAAAGGAAATGGTGGACAAAGGTGTAAACGACACCATACGGAACGCCATGGCGCCGCCTCAATCTTCATAACGATCATTAAACGAAGTATCCGCATGACAACCGCAGCCATTACTGCAGTCGGGCACTATGCCCCGGACCATGTGGTCCCAAACAGCTATTTCGAATCCTACCTCGACACCACCGACGCATGGATCGTCACGCGCACCGGCATCCGTGAGCGTCGCTTCCTCGACGAGGGCGCGACCTCCGACCTCGCGACGGAAGCCGCGAAGCGCGCGCTCGCAATGCGCGGCATCGGTCCAGAGGAAATCGACTGTATCATCGTCGCCACCGTCACCCCCGACATGTTCTTCCCCAGCACTGCCGCACTGGTGCAGCACAAGCTGGGCGCGAAAAATGCATGGGGCTTCGATCTGAGCGGCGCCTGCTCGGGCTTCATCTTCGCCCTGACCACCGGGACGCAGTTCATCACCGCCGGGACGCACAAGAAAGTGCTGGTCATCGGTGCGGATAAAATGACGTCGATCATGGACATGAACGACCGCAACACGGCCATCCTCTTCGGTGACGGCGGCGCGGCCGTGCTGCTCGAGCCCTCCGAGGAAGAAGGCTACGGCGTGATCGACGCCATCAATTTCCTCGATGGCTCCGGCATGGAAGCCCTGCACATGAAAGCCGGCGGCAGCGCGCGCCCCACGACGGCGGAGACCGTCGAGCAGAAAATGCACTACATCACACAGGACGGAAAGGCCGTGTTCAAGGTTGCCGTCGTCGGAATGGCCGACGTTTCGCTTGATATCATGAAGCGCAACAACCTCACGTCCGAAGACATCGCGTATCTCGTGCCGCATCAGGCCAACATGCGCATCATCCAGTCCACCGCCCAGCGCATGGGCCTGGACATGGAGCAGGTAATGGTCAACATCGACCGCTACGGGAATACGACCGCGGCGACCATCCCGAGCTGCCTCGCGGAATACTACAGCGATGGACGGCTCACGCGCGGGGACAACCTGGTGCTCGCCAGCTTCGGCGCCGGCTACACATGGGGCGGCATCTATGTCCGCTGGAGCATCTGAGGAGACCGTCATGAAAACAGCATTTCTCTTCCCCGGACAGGCATCACAGTACGTGGGCATGGGCAAGGACCTCTATGAGAACGTCGCTCGGGCACGTGAACTTTTCGATGCGGCGAATGACATCATGGAATGCGACCTGAAGTCCATTTGCTTCGAGGGTCCCGCCGAGGAACTGAAACAGACGAAATACACACAGCCCGCCATCTTCGTGCACAGCGTCATCATGGCCGAACTTCTCGGCATGACGGCCGCGGCCGCGGCGGGACATTCGCTCGGTGAATACAGCGCGCTGGTCGCTTCTGGCGCCCTGTCCTTCGAAAACGGCCTGCGACTTGTCAGGAAACGCGGCGAACTCATGCAGGAAGCCGGCACGCGGTCCCCGGGCACCATGGCGGCCGTGATCGGCGCGGAAGCCGACGTCGTGGAAACGGCCTGTGCGGAAGCGGCGGACGCCGGTATCGTGCAGCCCGCCAACTTCAATTCTCCCGGACAGATCGTCATCTCGGGCAGTGTCGAAGGCGTGGATCGCGCCATGGCCGTGCTCAAGGAGAAGGGAGTGCGCATCGTCAAGAAGCTGCCGGTCAGCGGCGCCTTCCATTCTCCGCTGATGCAGTACGCACAGGATGAGCTCGGCGCTGTGCTGGCCGAGACCCCGATCAGCGACGCGCGCTTCCCTGTATACAGCAATGTCACCGCCCGCCCCGTCACCGCGGCGGACGAAATTCGCGACAACCTGCTTCGCCAGGTCACCAGTCCGGTGCTCTGGGAAGCGAGCATGCGAAACATGCGCAGCGACGGCATCGAGCATTTCATCGAAGCCGGGCCGGGCAACGTCCTGCAGGGATTGCTCAAGCGCATCGACTCCGACGCATCCTGCCGCGCGGTCGGCACGCATGAAGAACTCGTCGCGGACGCCTGAGCATCAGTAGCCGAATTTGTCCCATTCTTGATTGGATAGAGCATGAGTGAACTCAAAGAGAAAAATGCCATCGTGACCGGCGGCGCGCGCGGAATCGGCCGTGCCATCGTGCGCATGCTCGCCGAACAGGGTGCGGCCGTCGCGGTGTTCGACGTCGCCTTCCCCGAGGATTTCGAATCGTTCGCGAAAGAACTGCGTGAGAGCGGCATGCGTATCGAAGCCTTTCCTGTCGACATCACCGATGCCGACGCCGTGGAAGAGAGCTGCACCCGCGTCGCAAAGGACTTCGGGAGCATCGATATCCTGGTCAACAACGCGGGCATCACGCGCGATAAACTGCTTCTGCGCATGGGCGATGACGACTGGGATCTGGTCATGAAGGTCAACCTCAAGGGCGCCTTCCTCATGACGCGCGCCGTGGCGAAGACCATGGTCCGTCAGCGGAAAGGGAAAATCATCAATATCTCTTCCGTCGTGGGCGTCATGGGCAATGCGGGACAGGCCAACTACGCCGCATCGAAAGCGGGAATGATCGGCCTGACGAAATCCACGGCGAAAGAACTCGCCGGACGCAGCGTGAACGTGAACGCGATCGCACCGGGCTACGTGGAGACGGAAATGACGCATGTGCTTTCCGACGAGCAGCGCGAGGCCTTTCTTTCCGTCATACCGCTCAAACGCGGCTGCTCCCCGGAGGAAATCGCACACACGGTGAGCTTCCTCGCTTCGGAAAAATCTGATTATATTACCGGACAGGTCATCAATGTCGATGGCGGCATGATCATGTAAATCCTTTTGCTTCAAGCATTTCATACATCATTACTACATCCATCACTGGAGGATCTCATGTCTGAAGACATTACCCAGAAAGTCAAGCAAATCATTGTCAACAAGCTCGGTGTGGAAGAAAGCCAGATCACTGATGCCGCTTCCTTCACCAACGACCTCGGCGCCGACTCCCTCGACACCGTCGAGCTCGTCATGGAATTCGAAAAGGAATTCGATCTGACCATCGCCGACGAGGACGCCGAGAAGATCACCACGGTCGGCGACGCCGTTTCCTACATCACTGAGAATCTGAACAAGTAAGCACAGCGCTTCCTTGTTGATTGTTCAATATCCCGTCCTTTCGGGGACGGGAATCCTATTGGAGGTTTGACATGAATAAACGACGAGTCGTCGTGACCGGCATGGGTACGATCAACCCGATCGGGTTGACCGTGCAGGAATTCTGGAATAACGCGCTCGCCGGGGTCAGTGGCGTCGACATGATCACTGCGTTCGACGCATCGGAATACCGCACCCAGTTCGCAGCTGAGGTGAAGAATTTTGATGCCCAGAACTACATGGATCGCAAGGCGGCCAAGCGCATGGACAAGTTCACACATTTCGCGGTGGCCGCCGCGAACATGGCTATCGAGGATTCCGGGGTCACCGCGGAAAACACGGATCTCGACCGTGCAGGCGTGATCATCGGTTCCGGCATCGGCGGTATGTGGACGAACTGGGAGCAGCAGAACATCCTCATCCAGGAGCAGTCCCCCCGCCGCATCAGCCCGTTCTTCGTCCCCATGCTCATTTCCGACATCGCCGCCGGCCATGTCTCCATCATGCACGGCCTGAAAGGCCCGAACTACGCGACGACGTCCGCCTGCGCCACTTCCGCGCACGCACTCGGTGACGCACTCATGCTGATCGAACGCGGCGATGCGGACGTGATGGTAACCGGTGGTGCGGAATCGGCCATCTGCCCGATGGGCCTGGGCGGTTTCAACGCTGCCCGCGCGCTCTCGACACGGAACGACGATCCCAAGGCTGCCAGCCGCCCGTTCGATAAAGACCGGGACGGCTTCGTCATGGGTGACGGCGGAGCGATCCTCGTGCTCGAGGAGCGCGAGCACGCCATCCGCCGCGGCGCCACCATTTACGCCGAGTTTTCCGGCATGGGCTTCACGGCCGACGCATATCACATCACCGAACCCGCACCGGGCGGTGAAGGTATCGTCCGTTCCATGCGCACCGCGCTGCGGGACGCCGGCCTCACACCCGAGGACGTCGATCTGGTCAGTGCGCACGGCACTTCAACCCCGTACAACGACAAGAACGAATCCGCCGCCATCCGCACCGTGTTCGGAGATCACGCGGATGCACTGAAGATAAATTCGCTCAAGTCCATGACCGGCCACCTGCTCGGCGCGGCGGGAGCGCTGGAGGCTATCGCCTCGGTGCTCATGATTCACACCGGCAAGGTGCACCCGACGATCAATTACACGACCCCCGATCCCGAGTGCGACCTCGATTACGTCCCCAATACGGCAATCGAGCACCCGGTTCACGTTGCCCTTTCCAATTCCCTCGGCTTCGGTGGCCATAACGTCACCCTGCTGTTCCGGAAACACGAGGATGGGTAATGCTCAACATAGCTGAGTATGTTTCGACGAATACGTTCGCTATTATCGCGTAGTACCTCGAATTCCCGCGCTGCGATCCCTCCTCCTGGTCTCGGCCAGGAGGAGGAGCGCGTCGCTCTCTCCGCCTTTGCGACCTTTGATCGCGCCGAATTCACCCGCCGCACCGGATACCGCATCCGCAACGATGAGTTTTTCCTGCAGGCCGTTATTCACCGGTCCTATCTGCAGCTCTGCCCCCCGGGACAGTTTCAATCCAATGAGCGCATGGAGTTTCTCGGCGACGCGGTTCTGAACCTCGTTGTCGCCGAGTACCTGTACCACACCTTCCCGGAAGCGGAAGAAGGACAGCTCTCCAAGCTCCGTTCGCGCCTGGTCAGCCGCGTCGCCCTCGGGGAATGCGCGCGCAACCTCGAACTCGTGGATTTCCTTCTCCTCAGCCCGAGCGCGCACCAGTCCATCGAAGACGGCAGCGATTCCATCCTCGTCGACGCGGTGGAGGCCTTCGTCGCCGCGATATACCTCGACGGCGGCTACGGCCCCGCACGAGAGTTCATCACCGAACACCTGCTGAACAGGCTGGGTGACAGCCGCATGGTGCGCGACGAGAACTACAAGAGCAGGCTGCTCGAGTACGCCCAGGGACGGGGCATGGGAACACCCCGCTATGTCACGATCGACGAATCAGGCCCGGACCACAATCCTGTCTTCACCGTCGAGGTGCAGGTGGGCGGAATCCCGTCCGGCATCGGAAAGGGGGGAAATAAAAAGACCGCGGAACAGAACGCGGCCTCCCGCGCGTTGGCTTCTTTGCACGCGCAGGAGCACGGCACGGAATCCTGAATTTCGCCGCTTCATTCCTGCGCCCGCTTCCGCCCCTCAGGATGGAACGCATCGCAGATGAAGCGATGTACAGTACATGAACCTTGTCACCACTTTCTTATCCGACCCACGCCATGAAACACAATCGCCTTTACGAAACCCCATTCGAGAATCGACATATCGGTCCGAGCGTCTCCGAGGAGCAGGAAATGCTCCAGACCCTGGGCCTGTCTTCTCTCGACGCCCTGATCGATCAAACCATCCCCGCACACATTCGAATGTCCTCCCCGCTTGAACTACCCGACGGCCTGGGGGAACACCGCTACCTCGCAACCCTCGCCGACATCGCGTCCAGGAATCGTGTCTGGAAATCCTGGATCGGACTGGGCTACTACGGGACGCACACTCCAAGCGTCATCCGTCGCAACATTTTCGAAAATCCTGGCTGGTACACCTCATACACCCCGTACCAGGCTGAGATCTCCCAGGGCCGCCTCGAGGCTATTCTCAACTACCAGACCATGGTCGCAGACCTGACGGGAATGGAAATCGCCAACGCCTCCCTGCTCGACGAGGGAACGGCGGCGGCGGAAGCAATGATCATGTGTCACGGCATCGTCCAGCGTAATGCGAAGCGCAAACACAGCCGCAAGTTCTTCGTGGCGGATACTGTCTTTGCCCACACCCTCGACGTGTTGAGCACCCGCGCAGAACCGCTCGGGTACGAACTCGTGGTCGGTGATCCGGACAGCGCGGAACTGGACGACTCTTACTTCGGCGCCCTTCTTCAGTATCCCGACGCTCGCGGTGCCGTCCTCGACAGCCGCGCATTCACGGAACGGGCACACGCCGAGGGAGTCATGGTCGTCTTCGCCGCGGATCTGCTGGCGCTCACCATTCTGACTCCTCCGGGAGAAATGGGCGCCGATATCGTGGTGGGCAATACGCAGCGTTTCGGTGTGCCGATGGGGTACGGCGGTCCGCACGCCGCGTACTTCGCAACCCGTCAGCAGTACGTCCGGCAGCTGCCGGGACGTATCATCGGTGTCTCGGTCGACCGGCACGGCAACCGGGCCTATCGCATGACGCTGCAGACCCGCGAACAGCATATCCGCCGCGAGAAAGCGACGTCGAACATCTGCACCGCGCAGGCGCTGCTCGCGGTGATGGCCGGCATGTACGCTGTGTATCACGGACCGGAAGGACTCAAAGCCATCGCCGAGAGCGTGCACCTCGGCGCCGCGGCGGTGGAGAAAGGCCTGCGCGCCCTCGGCTTCGCGCAGAAAAACGCGCTGTACTTCGACACCCTGCTCGTGGAAGCGGATGCCGCCGCTGTGCGCAAGGCAGCGGAAGCAGCTGAAATCAATTTCCACTATGTCGACGAGGCCCATGTCGGCATCGCACTCGATGAAACCGCGACGAAAGATGATATCCGCGATATCATCGCGGTGTTCGCCGCTGCGGCGGGAGTCGACGCGCCCGCGGACAGCACGCTGTTCGAAGACCTGACGGTGGATTTCCCGGAAACGCTCGCCCGCAGCAGTTCCTGCCTCGCGCACCCGGTGTTCAATATGAACCGCTCCGAAACGGAAATGATGCGCTACATCAAGTCCCTCGAGAACAAGGACATCTCGCTGGTCCATTCGATGATACCGCTCGGTTCGTGCACCATGAAGCTCAATGCCGCCACAGAGCTGCTGCCGGTGTCATGGCCGGAGTTTGCCGCGCTGCACCCCTTCGTGCCCGCATCGCAGGCGGAAGGCTATCGCCACATGATCAGCGAACTCGAGGACATGCTCTCGAAGGTCACCGGACTTTCGGCCACATCCCTGCAGCCGAATTCCGGCGCGCAGGGTGAATACACGGGACTGATGGTCATTCGTGCCTACCACCTCGCGAACGGCGACTCCCAGCGCAACGTGGTCCTCATTCCTTCATCC
>CAJXSA010000097.1 GCA_913060595.1 uncultured Ignavibacteria bacterium | reverse complement strand
CCAGCGAGCGCGCGGCGTACAGGGGATTTTTCCCGGCCGTGAAAACACCGTCCGTCACGAGCACGACGCTGCGGAGATTCTCCTCCGCCCCGCTTTCGTATGCCGACTGCAGCGCCCTGCTGATGTCGCTTTCCCCGCCGGTGAAGCGCAGGCTGTCGGTGGTGATTTCCTGCATCGGGTACAGCTTGCCGGCAAACAGCGCCGGCATGGCGATGCCGTCGCCCGGGAGGTCCCGGTACGCGGCACTTTCGACGAAGTCCCGCACATGCGCGCTACGCGCGACGCCGGCGTCCTCGACGGTCATGCTGCGCGAGTCGTCTATCAGCACGGCGACACGGGGCGGCAGTTCCTCGCTGTGCTGCAGGTTCAGGACCGGCTCGAACAGCAGGAAAAGCAGCACGCTCAGCGCCAGTGTGCGCAGTGTGACCAGGGCGATGCGGCGGCCGCGTGTGATCTCCGGGACGGTGTGCCTGTACACCCACAGCGAGAAAAGCAGCGCGGCGACGATCAGCACGATCAGCAGCGCAACGCTTTCCGAAAGTGAGAGCGCGAAGGACATGAGGATGTGGTTCAGATGCATACCCGAGCGGTTTCCTTACTGCAGTATCAGCATGCGTCGCATGATCTGCGTGTCGCCGGAGGTCAGCGAATAAAAATAGATTCCCGTCGAGAGCGTGCTGCTCTGCAGCGCGACCGTGTGCATACCGGCGCCGCGGTAACCGTCCACCAGCGTCTGCACGAGACGTCCCGCCATGTCATAGAGCCGCAGCTGCACGGCACCGCCCGGCAAGGGAACTTCAAACGAAATCAACGTGCTGCCGCTTTCGGACGGTGCGTAGGGATTGGGGTAATTCTGATGCAGCGCGAATGCGGAGGGGAGGTACTGGTCCGCACCCAGCATGGAGTTGTCTCCAATGCGAAGGACATGCGTGCGCTCGGGCGCGGCATACGGCGAGGTGCGTGTCTCCCTGCTGTCGCCGGCGGTGATGTAGTAACGGATTTCCGTGTTCTCGGGGATCTCCGGCAGTGTCACCGTGTACAGCCCGGAACCGTCCGCCTCGGAGGTCAGCGGACGCATGAGCGTCATGCGCTCTTCCTGCGGCCCCTCTGTCGGATGCGTCCACGTCAGCCGCACGTCGTCGCTGCGAACCGGGGACGTCGACACCACCCAGGCCATCACCGTGGTCTGCCGTCCATTATGGTAGTATTTCGGATTGGTGCTTATCACCATGCCGTGAAACAGCAGTGCGTCCCACGCGTTGATCATGCCCCAACCTGCCTCGTTGTCGGGACTCTGCGGATCGGATGCGGTCTCACGCAGCGCGTCGCGCACCTGCACGGGCGTCAGCTCCGGCCGGGCGGAACGGACGAGCGCGGCAACGCCCGCGGTCAGCGGTGTGGCCATGGAGGTCCCGCTGCTGCTCTCGTAGCGGTCGTCGGCGGATTTCCCCGCGGAGACGACGGACACACCCGGTGCGCACACATCAGGCTTGATGCGCAGATCGCTGGTCGGCCCCTTGGAGCTGAAGCGCGCGACATTGCCGTTGAAATCCATTGCGCCCACGGCGATGATGCTGTCGGCGTCCGCCGGCGCGATCAGCGTCGCGGCGCTGGGACCTTCATTCCCCATCGCAGTGACGACGACGATGCCGCGGCGCATGGCCTCGACGGCAGCACGCGTGGTGACGGCCGTCCTCCCGTCAAAATCACCCGCCTGGTGACTGTAGCCCGTGCCGTCGTCCCAGTCGGAATAGCCGAGCGAGGCGGAGACGATGGACGCACCGCGGGCTTCCAGCCACTCGATGCCTTCCACCCAGTAGTCTTCCTCGATCTGCGTTTCGCTGCCGTTGACCTCGGTTTTGGCGAGATAGAATGCGGCGTTGAATGCCGGACCGATGATGCGTCCTTCCTTGAACGACGCCAGGGCAGAGAAGGTGACTGTCCCGTGCGCGTCCTGTCCGTAGAGGTCGCCTTCCTCATTTTCTGTCAGGGAATCCCCGTTGATGACGTCGAACTCGCCGCGCACATCGGTGTTCAGCATGGCCTCATGCGTGCGCCAGCGAAAGCCATTGTCCAGCATGCCGACGGTGATGTCCGTTCCGTCAATCCAGATGTCATGAACCTCGGGCACGTTGATGACCGCGAGCTGCGGAAACGCGTCACCGTAGTCGAGTCCGTGGGGATTGACCGGCGGCGGTGTAGATGCGAGCGACGCGGCCGTCGGCAGCGTGTTCTGCCACCGGCGTACAGGCTGCACGGCATGTACCTGCGGGAGGCGTGCGATGCGCATCAGAACAGGGAGCGGCGCGCGGACGCTGACGGCATTCAGCCAGCGCGACACCGCGACCACCTCGCCACCGACCGCCTCGACAGCCGCAACATAGGATGCGTGCGGCGCGAGATCTCCTGCAAGCGGCGTGCCTCCGCGCCGCTGCAGCGCAGCATCGGAGAGTTGCTCTCCGGCAAACATCGCGGCAATGCGCGCATCCACATCCGGTCCCCGGTCGGTGAAGAACACCCAGTGGCGCTGCTGCGCCTCACCGGGAGCGGCGGCGAATAACAGGACAAGAAGTGCAATGGCGAAACGGGCTGACATGGGAACCTCCGCGGCCTATGCGTTGAGCAGGCGATCGATGATTTCGACGGATGAGACGCCGTCGGCTTCGGCGTTGAAATTCGTCACGAGACGGTGACGCAGCACGGGACGCGCGACGGCGCGCACGTCGTCGATGTCCGGCATGGGACGGCCCGACAGGATGGCGCGTGTTTTCGCGCCGAGAATCAGGTACTGCGACGCGCGCGGGCCCGCACCCCAGCGCAGCCAGTCCTTGATGAACTGCGGGGATTTTTCTTCGGTCGGACGCGTGCGCGTCACAAGGTCCACGGCGAAGCTGATCACGTTGTCCGCCACCGGAACGCGGCGCACGAGCTCCTGGAAGCGCACGATGTCCTCGCCGGAAAGCACGGTCTGCAGTTCCGCAATCAGCGGACTGGTCGTGTTCTTGACGATCAGTTCTTCCTCCTCGTGCGAGGGATAATCCAGCCAGAGGTTGAACATGAAGCGGTCGAGCTGCGCCTCCGGCAGCGGGTAGGTGCCTTCCTGCTCGATGGGATTCTGCGTCGCCAGGACGAAAAACGGCTCTTCGAGCGCGTAGCGCACGCCCGCGGCGGTGACGCTGTGCTCCTGCATGGCTTCCAGCAGTGCCGCCTGCGTTTTCGGCGGCGTGCGGTTGATCTCGTCAGCGAGCACGATGTTGGCGAACACCGGACCCTTGATGAAACGGAAGGCCTTTGCGCCGGTGCTGCGGTCGTCTTCGATGATTTCCGTGCCGGTGATGTCGCTCGGCATGAGGTCCGGCGTGAACTGCACGCGGCTGAACTTCAGGTCGATGACTTCTGCAAGCGTCTTGATGAGCAGGGTTTTGGCCAGTCCGGGCACACCCACGAGCAGGCAGTGCCCCTGCGCGAGCAGCGCCGTGATGATCTGCTCGACGATGTCGTGCTGTCCGATGATGACTTTCCCCACCTCGGCGGTGAGTCGTGTATAGCTGTCATGCAGTTCCTGGACGGCCTGCATGTCGTTCTGGGATTGCTGTTGCTCTGTCATGTGTCCTGTGCCTGGGTTTCGACATTGGGAATGCGCTTCCCTTCCGCGTCAAACAATTCGACTGCGCCAAAGCGTTCCAGCGTGTTGCGGAGAAGGCCGCCGCGTCCCGCGGCGACGATGACCGCCCTGTCGGGATCGAACCAGCGCTGGGCCGCACGGCGAATGTCCTCCGCCGTCAGTGCGAGAATGCGGCTGTTGAAGCTGTTGTAATAGTTTTTCTCGAGTCCGTACAGTTCGATGTTCATGATGCGCTGGGCCACCTGCGAGGGCGTTTCGATCTGCAGCGGGAAGCTGCCGGTGACGTACTTCTTGACATTTTCCAGCTCCTCCGCGCCGACCGGATCGGTGCGGACACGCTCCATTTCCATGAGCATCTCCGCGATGGCCGCGTCGGTGACTTCGTTGCGCACCTCGGCGCCGGCGCTGAACGGTCCCGCGTGCCGGCGCGCGTCGAAACGCGCATGCGCCCCGTAGGTGTAACCCTTGTCCTCGCGCAGGTTCAGGTTCAGACGGGAACCGAAGTAGCCGCCGAACAGCATGTTGAGCAGGTACACCGCGATGAAATCCTCGTGATCACGCGGAATGCCGACATGTCCGACGAGCACGGAGGACTGCACCGCCCGGGGACGGTCCACGATGTGCACGCGGCGGCCGGGCTCGATGTCCGGCAATGCCCCTGCCGTCGGCCGGGCCGTCCCTGCGGGAAGGTCGCCGAACAGCGCTTCCGCCTGCCGCAGCATTTCATCGGGAGTGACATCGCCCACGGCAAGCAGCACCATGTTCGACGGGACGAAGCGTCCCGCGTGAAAGTCGCGCAGCTGTGCGGCATCGAGTGCGGAAATCGAGACGACGCTGCCGTCCGGGGACTGCCCGTAGGGATGATCCCCGTACACGGCGTGATTGAAGCGCTCCCATGCGAGCATGCCCGGGCTGCTCTGATTCTGGAGGATATCCGCGATGCGCTGTTCGCGCACACGCACGATTTCCTCCTCCGGGAACGCGGGATTCCGCGCGCAGTCAGCGATCACCTCCATCGCACGAGCGACGTGGCGCGAGAGTATGCTCACGCCGATGGAAATGCTGTCCCACCCCGCGGTACTTCCGATGCTTCCGCCGAGAAATTCGATTTCTTCGACGACATCCGACGCGCTGCGCGTGGCGCTGCCCTTCGTGAGCAGCTCCGCCGTCATGCCGGCGAGACCGGGGAAGGCGCCGTCATAGAACGATCCGCCGTGTGCGACGAGATTGACCGCCACCATCGGCAGGGCGTGCTGCTCGTAGACGACGACTTTCAGTCCGTTGTCGAGCGTATGCTCGAACCACTCGGGGAAGGTGACATCCTTCGGCGTGCCGGGTGCGGGTGGCATGCTGCGATCGATTGTGCTGTTTCCTGCCGCCATGCTACTGCTCCGATGATTTCTTGGGATACGGGAGGTAGTGCAGGCAGGTCGCGTTGTGCTCGGTCAGGTAGGTCGACGCGGCACGGCGCACGTCCTCCAGCGTCACGGCCTGTATGCGCTCGCGATGCGCGTTGAGACGATGGGCGTCCCCTGCGAGCACATGGAAGGAGTTGAGCAGGTCGGCGCGCGAGGCCAGCGTTGCAACGGAACGGACGAACATGGTTTCCGTCCTGTTTTTCGCCTTCTGCAGTTCATCTTCCGTCACGCCGTTGCGACGGACGTCGTCGAGTTCCTTCCAGAGCATGCTCTCGAGCATTTCCGGCGTCTTGCCCTGCTGCGCGATCATGCGGAAGAGGAAGAGGCCGGGCAGTTCGAGGTCATAGGCGAAGGACACGACGGACTGTGCGATGCGCGCCTCGTAGACGAAGCGCCGGTACAGCCGGGAGCTTTCACCGGAGGTCAATATGGACGCAAGCAGATCCAGCGCCACGAAGTCCGGTGCGTTCATGTCCGGGATGTGCATGCCCACCATGAGTCCGGGCAGCGGGATATTGTCGTAGACGTAATCCCGCACCTGTGTGGTCTGCGGCGGTTCGTGCACGAACGGACGATACATCTCGCCTTCCCCGTTCGGAATGTCCGCGAAGTATTTCTCCACCAGCGCCGTCGCGGTGTCGCGGTCGAAATCCCCCGACAGGCAGAGCGACGCGTTTTCCGGCCGGTAATACATGGCGTGGAACGCGCGCACCTGCTCGAGCGTGGCGGATTGGATGTCCGTCATGCTCCCGATCGTGGGCCAGCGGTACGGCTGCATCTTGTACGCCCGGGCGAACAGCTCCATCATCATCGTGCCGTACGGCTGATTGTCGTAACGGGAGCGGCGCTCCTCCATCACCACGTTGCGCTGCGTTTCGAGGTTCTGTTCCGTGACGGCGAGCGCGCGCATGCGGTCGGATTCCAGCCACAGTCCCAGTTCCAGCTGATGCGCGGGCAGGGTTTCGTAGTAATTCGTGCGGTCGAAGGACGTGGACGCGTTGAGCGTGCCGCCTGCGCTTTGCACGTGATGGAAATGCATGTTGGCGGGAACGTTGGCCGAGCCCTGGAACATCATGTGCTCGAACAGGTGGGCGAAACCGGTTTCGCCGTCATGCTCGTTCTTGGATCCCACATGATACCACAGGTTGAGTGCGACGATCGGCAGCGCAGTGTCCCTGTGCAGAATGACATGCATGCCGTTCGGCAGGTCGTACTCTTCGAAATCGACGTTGATGTTTGTCACGCAGCCCTTTGCTTGTTCCTGTCCCCGAAAACAGCTCTGCCGGCCGATGCGGCCGGGCGCCGGGTATCAGAGGTTAATCTTCCAGTAGACGTTCTTCTTGATCTCCTCGATCCACTCCTGGTATTCGCGGTTCTGCTTGAAGATTTTTGCGAAGTTCGCAATGCGCTGATAGTCATCTTCGAGCGTGGCGCGGTGCTGCGGAATGCGCCGCAGCAGACGAATGATGGCGTAGGCGTAGTCGCGCTCCATGGTGATTTTCACCGGCTCGCTGATGTCACCTTCCGTCATGTCCTGCTGCACCGCCTTCATCTCGTCGCTCAGTTCCGGCACTTCCACCGCGCCGAGACTGCCGCCGAATTTCGCGGTGGCCTCGTCCTCGGAGTAGCGTTGCGCAAGGTCCTCGAAACGCTCACCGGCGAGAATGCGCGCGCGCAGGGCGTTGAGCGAGTCGATGGTGGCCTGGTCGCTTTCACCGGTTTTCTCCACCTTGATCAGGATGTGCTGCGGGCGCACGGCTTCACCTTTTTTCTCGAGCAGCTTGATAATGTGAAAGCCGAACTGTGTCTCGACGATTTCGGAGACGTCGCCCGGTTCGAGGGCGAAGGCCGCTTCCTCGAACTCTTTGACGAACACGCCGCGCCGGGCCAGGCCGAGGTTTCCACCGTTGCGGCCGCTGCCGGCGTCGTCGCTGAACGCCTTCGCCATTTCCTCGAAGGATGCGCCGCCGCGAATGGAATCGAGAACACGCTGCGCCTTTGCGCGGGCGGCCGCCTTGAAGCCTTCCGTCACGCGGGGATACATGGCGATCTGCTGCAGCTCCACCTGTTCGGGCACCGGCGGCAGACTGTCGGCGTAGGTCTGGAAAAACGCGACGACTTCGCGGTGCGACACCGTGATGCTGCCGAACTTCTGCTGCTGAATCATCTCTATCATCATGCGCTTTCGGATGTCCTCGCGGAATTCACGGCGCATCTGATTGATGTTCATGCCCGCCACCTGCTCGAGCTTCTGTTCCGATCCGTAATAGCGTGTCAGGCGTTTGATCTGTTCGTCGAGGCGGCGCGTGATCTCCTCCTGGGGAATCTCGATGCTGTCCAGCACGGCCTGCGCAAGTACGAGCTTGTCGTTCATCATCGCGTCGAGAATGCGACGCGTCAGTTCCTCGTCGCTGAGATCCGCCTGTGTTCCCGCCTGCAGCATCTGCATCTGCAGCTCGGACTGCGTGATGATTTCGTCGCCGATGACGGCGACCACGCGGTCGATGGCGCGGCCGTCCTGCGCCGCCGTGAGGGACGTGAGCAGCAGGAGCGCCGCGAAGAGAGAGAAGAAGTGCTTTTTCATATCACGTGATTCCGTGATTCGATGATTTCGTTACACAATACGAGCCATTCCGGCGTGCGACAAGGGGAAAATCAGTTCTCCCCGGAGGCGTCCTCACCGGTGACAAAGGTGTTCTCAAGGTTGTCCGGATAGGTCTGCAGCTGGAATTTCTCACGCAGGGACTGCAGCCAGCGCGAGCGCAGTTCCTCGGCGCGATACTCCTTGTACGCGGCCGTGGCGCCGGATTTCGCTTCCTCGAAGGTTTTCACGCGCGGGGGCTGACGATCGAGCAGCTTGATGATGCTGAAGCCGGACTGGAACTTGATCGGACCGGCGCCTTCGCCGATTTCCAGCTTCGCCGCGGCCTTCGAGAGCGCGTTCTCGTCGACCGGCAGATAGTCCCACGCGCCGCGGGTGCTGTACAGTCCGGGACGCTGCGTGTAGCGCGCGGCCAGTTCCTGGAAATCCGCCCCGTTGTTGAGACTGTCGATGTAGGCGCGGGCGAGTTTTTCGGTGTACGTGTAAATCTCGGCGAACTGCACGCGCGGGGGCAGCTGGAACGCCTCCTTGCGAGGCTCCCACCAGGCGCGCACCGAATCGTCACTGACCTGCACGCGGTTCCAGATGACATCGTCCTCGAGTGTGGAAATGAGCGTGCTCTCCGTGTACTCGCGGAGCAGGCGTGCGAACTCTGGATATTTTTCCTCGTAGCCGCGGGTCTGATCGAGCGCGATGCGTTCATCGGCGATCATCATGGAGAGCGTATCGAAGGTGATGGCGGAAATCGGTCGCATCTGCATCGTGGGTTCGGTCTTGCTGAAAGCGATGGCCTCGCGAACGGACACCGGGCCGATTTTCGTGCTGAAGAGATACGCGTCGAAATCCTGCGCCCGCAGTGCCTTTTCCCAGTCCGGCGTCGACGTCGTCACACCGGAATCCACGCGGGATACAAGGATGTTCACCACCTTGTCATTGACGGTGAATTCATACTGCTTCCGCATGCGCTTGATGTAATTGAGATAATCCATCGCGAAGCGCTCGTTCATGTAGATGCGGCGCAGGTCGTCCTCCTGGCCCTCGTAGGGAAGCGGCGGCTCTTCGCCGAGCACCTTGATGATATGCATGCCGAAGGCCGTGCGCACCACGGAGGAGACTTCACCCACCTCCAGGTTGAACAGCGCCGTTTCGAAGTTCGGTTCGAGATTCACGCCGCGGTTCATCCATCCCAGGTCGCCCCCTCTCGCACCGGAAAGCGAGTCCTGCGAATTCCGGCGCGCCAGTTCCTCGAAGGTGGCCAGTCCCTGTCGCAGGGAATCGAGCACCAGCGAGAGATGCGCGTATGCCGCCGCGGTGTCGTTGGGATTGTTGAGGTCGAGGCGGTAGAGGATGTGCGCGGGACGCAGGCGCTGACGCGACGGCTTGCGTCCGATAAGCTTGAAGATGTGATACCCGAACACCGTGCGCAGGAGCTGCGGAGCGATATCACCGACTTCCATGTCGTACACCATGTCGTCGAGCTTCGGGAAACTCTGTCCCGCGATGAACCAGCCCAGCTTGCCCTGCGTGCGCTCGCGGCTGCCGTCGTCGCTGTAGCGCATGACCAGGCTGTCGTACGGCAGACTGCTTTTCCTCACTTCGGCGAAAATGCGCTTCGCCTTCTCAAGAGTGGAGAGCGTGTCGAGGCTGCCGTCTTCGAACATCAGCCACTTGACCACGATGTGCTGCAGACTGATTTCTTCCTTCCGGCGCTCGTACAGCTGGCGCATGCCGGGCTGCTTGAGTTTGTGCTCATAGAGGAAGGTCTTTGCGAGCTGATTGCGGTAGTTGCGCAGATCGTCACGCACCACCTCGCGCGCAGCGACGTTCTGCGCATCGGCTTCGCGCAGTTTCAGCCGGTAATTCACCCAGGTGTCGAGAAAGTTCTGCTTGTCCTTCATGTCGATAGGCGCTTCCATGCGCGTGCGCAGGAACATCGCTTCATATTCGTCCGCATGGAGGGTGTCGCCTTCCATGGTGGCCAGGACAGTCGACGGAACGGAAGAACAGGCCGCCAGCATCTGCGCGGCGGCCAGGATGAAGAGAAGGCGATATGCGTGGGATTTCACGTGGTTTTCATCAGTCGCTGTTCAACATGTGTTTGCCTCGTCCCGCAAAGCGGGTCTCGGCGTATTTGTCCCGCTGACGCGGGACGTATTTGCCTCGCTGACGCTCGGCGTATTTGTCCCGTTGGCGCGGGACGTATTCCATTTAGTTGTCGAGGTCGGTGAAGGCCTGTTTGAGGAGGTCTTCGTTGACGTCGACGCCGAATTTCTCTTTGAGGCTGTCGATCCACTCGCGCTCGAGACGCTTGCTCTCGTATTCCTGGAAGCGGCTGGAGACTTCGGATTGTGCCTCCTCGAAGGTTTTCTCGCGCGCTTTGTCGGTGTCGGTCACCTTGATGATGGAGTAGCCGTACTGGAATTTCATGGGACCTTCCACGGCGCCCACACCGGCTTTCGACGCGGCCTCCGCAAGTTCGTTGGCGTCGAGCGGCTGGAAGCCCCACTCGCCCTTCTTCTGCTTGTAACCGGAGCGCTGCGTGTGGCGCTCTGCGAGCTCGTCGAACGGCACGCCGGCCTTCAGACTGTCGCTCAGCACCTGTGCGAGGCTGTCGGTCGTGACGAAGATTTCACTGAAACGGACACGGTCCGGCCAGGTGTATTCGGACGCCTGCGATTTCCAGTATTCGCGGAGCGGCTCTTCCTCGACCTTGACGTTGTTCCACACGGCTTCCTGCTCGGCACGGAAGAGAAGCACGCCCTCGCGGTATTCACGCATGAGCTTGGCGAACTCGGGGAAACGGTCTTCGAGGTTCCGCGTTTCCAGTTCGAGTGCCTTTTTGCGCCCCACCGTCTGTGCGACGCTTGCGAGACCGGCACGGTTGAGGGCCTTGGACTGCAGCTCCTGATCACGTTCGATGATGCGGATCGCGTCGTCGACGGTGATGTCCGCATCGTCCATGGTAATCCAGCTGCGCTTCTTGAGCCCATCCGGAATCTTGTTGTACCAGCCCGGGGCGGATGTGGTCGCCGTCGTATCGACCACCCTGATGACAGCCTTCGTCACGTCTTCATCCACCGCGACGCTGTATTTGTCCAGCACCGTGTCGAGAAACTTCTGGTTGTCGCGGTCATAACTGTACCGCCGATACAGATCCTTGAGCTCCTGGCGGGAATCCTCGAAGCTGCGCGGGGGACGCTCGTCGGTCACCGTGATGATATGATAGCCGAACTGTGTGCGGACGGGACGGCTCAGCTCGTTGACACCGAGCTCGAAGGCGACCAGTTCGAAGTCCGGCACGAACTTGCGTCGACCGACCCAGCCGAGGTCGCCGCCGTTGGCGCCGCTGCCCGGGTCTTCCGAATTGCGTATCGCCAGGTCGGCGAAGGTCTCCCCGCTGCGCAGGGAATCGAGAATGCTGTTGGCTTTCGTCCACGCGGCCACGGTGTCGGCAGCCGCGCCTTCGGGCAGACGAACGAGGATGTGGCTGACCTTGATCTCTCCCCGCGCGGGCTGGCGGTCGATCAGCTTCACGATGTGATACCCGAACATGGTGCGCACGAGATAATTGCAGATTTCACCCTTCTCGAGTTCATACACCGC
>CAJXSA010000096.1 GCA_913060595.1 uncultured Ignavibacteria bacterium | reverse complement strand
CCTGCTCATCCCCCCCTCGGTCACACGACGTCTGCGCAGGCGTTTCGGTGCGCAGTATGCGTGGTTCCGTTTCGTGTACGTCGTCGTCAGCGTCCTGACCCTGCTGCCGCTTCTCTGGTGGCAGTGGCGCATCGATACGCCGCTCGTCTGGGCCTGGCATCTTCCCTGGTCACTGCTGCAGTGGACTTTGCTCGGGGGGGCGGGCATCATCATGTATCTCGGCGCCCGGCAGTACGATCAGCCGTTCTTCTTCGGCATACGGCAGATCCGCGATCACCTCTCCACCCATGACGCCGAATATGCCGGTTTTGAGGTGCGGGGCATACTTGCCCGCGTGCGGCATCCGTACTACACGGCAGGCATACTGTTTCTGCTCGCGTACGGAGATGTGACCGCGTCGAATCTCATACTGAAAGCGGTCGGCATCGCGTACTTCATCGTTGGTGCTTTCCTGGAGGAGAAAAAACTCGTCGCGGAATTCGGGGAACAGTACAGGGAGTACCAGCGGCGCGTCCCCATGTTCATCCCGCGTCTGCGCGGTGACCGCGACGGGCGCACGCAAGGATCGGGGAGCTGAGTGATGGAAGAGATGCGCAACATACTCGTGTGCAGGCGGCACAACCATGTGGGGGACATGCTTTGCTCGCTTCCGCTCTACGCGGCGATAAAGGCGCGATGGCCGCAGTCTCGTGTGACTCTGCTCGCGAATCCGACGCGCTACCCGGTCCCGCTCCGCGCGCTCAACCCCTTTCTCGACGACGTCATGTATTACACCAAGGGATCGGTGCGTGCGGTTGTAGGGAGTAATCTGGATCTCAGACGGAGAAAGTTCGACGCGGCGTTCGTTCCTTCCACCGTGGCGCTGTCGCGCACCTCGCATCTGTCAGCATTTCTGAGCGGTGCGGGACTGCGCGTGGGCGTGCGGTCCATGGACGGCGTGGAGAATCCCTCCCGCCGTTTTCTCAATTGCGTGACGGACGTGTTCTGGCTGCGCGACCATGTGCATCAGATGCAGCGCAACGCGGATATCGCCCGGGCTGCCGGCCTGGAATTCGAGGAGGAAAACTTCTCGCGTCTGCGCATTCCGGTCGACACCGATGCGCAGCAGGAGGCCGCGCGCTGGCTGCAGCGCTTCACCGGAGACGGCCCGGTGATCGGCGTGCATCCCGGAGCTGGCAAAGCGGAAAACGTCTGGCCGACGGCGGCGTTTTTCCAGGTCCTGCAGCGGCTGCACGAAAGTGACGGCGCGCAGATACTCATCACGGCCGGAGCCGTCGACCGCGAAGAGGTGTCGCATCTGACCGCGCTCTGCACCGCGAATGCGATTCCGTTCCATGTATTGCAGGACGCCCCGATTCCACTGCTGAGCGCAGTACTCCGCCGGCTGCCCCTCTATCTGTGCAACGATACCGGGACGATGCATGTCGCCGCGTTCAGTGGCTGCCCGACCGTCTCGCTGTTCGGACCGACGCATGCGTGGGAATGGGCGCCACGCGGCGCGCAGCATCGCTGCCTGATTTCCGAGGACGGTGAGATCGGCAGCATCGATGCCGGGGAAGTGGAGGCCGCCTGCCGCGAGCTGCTGAACGTCAAAGGGGAGTAAGGGACATGCGGCACGCGATTCAGCGTCGACGCATGCGGGCGATAAAATACCCGTCTGAGTCGAGCATGTCCGGATGCACGGTCAGACTGGCGGCGTCCGGGACGAGACCGGGAAGCGCGAGACCGCAGTCCCGGAAGGCGGGCTGCAGGGGATCGGGGATGAAATCCTCCCGTGAGGCAAGAAAATCCGTGATGATCTGATCATTCTCCTGCGGCAGCAGAGAGCACGTGGCATAGACCAGGATGCCGCCCGGACGCACGTACGCTGCATTGCGCGTCAGTATGGAAAGCTGCCGCTCTGCCAGACGCGCGACGGTTTTCCGCTGCAGGCGCCACTTGAGTGCGGGGTTGCGGCGCACGGTGCCGAATCCGGAACAGGGGGCGTCGACGAGGACACAGTCGAAGGAACGATGCGGAGGGAGCGGCGTGGAAGGATCCTGCGCCTCCCCGAATGGCGTAAGCGCCAGGGTTTCGATCGAAGACGCCTCGATGCGCGCCGCGCGCTGCCGCAGTCCCCGCAGTTTGTTGCGTTCGATGTCCGCTGCGAGCAGACGGCCGTGGTCTCCCATCATGTCCAGCAGATGCATGGACTTCCCGCCACCTCCCGCACAGGCATCGAAGACGGCATCGCCGGGACGGACAGCGCAAGCGCAGCCGATGAGCTGGCTGCCCGCGTCCTGCACCTCAAACAACCCTTCTCCATACAGTTCGCCGTCGGTCAGCCCGACGCGCTCTTCGACGACGACGGCGGCAGGAAGCACAGGATGCGCTGCGGCTCGGACGTTCATTTGTGCGAGACGGTCGATGAGCGCGGACCGTGTCGTCCGTGCCAGGTTCGCACGCAGCGTCAATGGTGCGGGAGTGCACAGGGCAGCACCGAGGCGAACGAGCGCATCCTCACCGGGAAGCACGTCGCGCAGCGCGTCGATGACCCAGTCCTGAAGGGAGGCTGCGATCGAGGGAACTGCCGCGAGTCGCGTCAGGGCCGCGGGGGAAAACACCGCATCGGATCGCCACGAGGGATGACAGGAGTCGAGAAGCAGGGCCGCGCCGTCTTTCAGCGACGGAGGCAATCGTCTGCCGCCAAGCTCTGTGGGAAGCGGGTAGGCGACGGGCGCGGCGACGGAAAGATGTATCGAGGCCGCGCACACCGCTTTCGCAAGAGCCGGGTCGACGCGTGTGGCGACGTCCCCGGTTTCACCTGTCAGAAGATACGCGGCGGGACGCCAGCAGCGGAGCGCATGGAAGGCCGCGGCGGAAATGAGCGCGCGTTCGGCGGATGTGAAGCGCTTGCGGCCATGGAGAAATTCGGAGGTGAGCGTGCGCGGCGCCTGTGGCGACTTCATTAGCAGACGCGCGAGTTCTCCCGCCTGCTCGAGCAGCGTGCGGGCGCGCCTGGCGTCCTCGTGTCCGGTCGGGTCTGCGGAGTATGCTTCGCTCACTGTCCTTTCGCGCTGTGTGTGAAACCAAGCCTGCGCCGCACTTCCCCCGGCAGGGAGGGCAGCGTGTGTCGTGGAATGAGGAAGGTCGAAAGATTCGTCAGATCGCGGAAGATCCGATGGCTCTCGGCAGTGGACTTCAGGTAATGGTAGCCCGACGAACCACCGGTGCCGATCTTGGTGCCGATCATGCGGTGGACCATGAGCGCGTGGCGGTAACGCCATGTCGTCATCAGTTCGTCGATGTCGACCAGCATTTCGACAAGACGGTACGGAAGCGCGAGTATGGGCTCGTCGCGGTACAGTGAGATGAACAGCGCCGCCAGTGTCGCGCGATGTCCCAGCCGTCGTGTGCCGTCTTCCTGCAGCGCGCGGTGCCGGTCGGCGTCGAAAATGGCATCGAAATGCTCCGCCGTGGCATCCTGCTCGGTCAGCTGCGCCTGCTTTTCCTCGTCAGACAGCGTGGGATTCCCCTTGATGACATCCCGTTCGCCGTCCAGCATGCGCTGCACGGCCGCCCGGTATTCCTCCCAGAAGCGATAGTCACCGGTTTCGAGAAAGGGAGTGCGCTCCAGCCAGTTCTCGAGCGCTGCGAACATCGTGGGCTCCTGTTCCGCAGCGATGAGCGCGTCGCGATGCTCCTGCGAGACACGGCTGTGATAGGCCGCCTGATTGTAGCGGAGGCGGGTGTCGGACTGCAGTCCGAGACGGATTTCCAGCATGCGGAACTGTATGCTCTGGAAACCCGACGCGGGGAAGAGAAAATCGCGGAAGTCGAGAAAATCCAGCGGCGTCATGGTCTCGAGAACGCGCAGCTGATCGATGAGCACTTTCTGAATCTCGGTGACGCGCTGCAGGCGGGCGACACAGACCCCGATGTGCTTTTCCTCGACCGGGTCGTGCGAAAGCATGGCGATGACGGAATCGACTTCGAAGAGAATCTGCTTGAACCAGAGTTCGTAGGCCTGGTGCACGATGATGAAAAGCATCTCATCATGGGCAGGCTGCCCGTACGCGACGCTCTTCCGATCCTGCGCGTCGAGCAGCCGGTCGAGCTGCAGGTAATCCGAGTAGTACAGGGGGGGATATGGTTTATTCATGCGTTCCTCTGTTGTCGTCAGTACAGTCCTGCGGCTTCTTCCGCATAGGGACGCAGCCGTTCGCGGATCAGCGTCCCGGCCCGGTCGAAATCCACGTCGCCGAGCGTCGACGCGTCTTCGGTGAGTTCTTCGAGTATCCCCTGCTGCACCTTTCCGCGCTGCAGCGCGACAGCGTACGGTGTGCGATGGAAGGTGACCATGGAATACAGCGGGATGAAATGCGCGGGGAATCGCGTCTCGAGCGCAAGACCGACTTCCTTCATGAGAAGGAAACGGGCGTCTGCCACGCGATCGCGCATTTCGATGAAATTGTGCAGCGCGAGATCGGCGATGGCGTCGGCATTCGCCTTGCGGCGCTCCTGGTATGCGTGGAACACCCGGTCCCATGCCGTGCCGAATTCCTCGATGCACGCGTTGAGCACCGTGCAGTCCTCGAACGCGCAGTTCATGCCCTGTCCGTAAAAGGGAACGATGGCATGCGCCGCGTCACCGAGCAGCGCGACCGTGCCGCCCACATGCCAGGGATAGCTGCGCACCGTGCCGAGGGGGCCGGTGGGGTTCTGGAAGAAGTCCTCTGTCAGCGTCGGCATCAGGGCTTTCGCATCGGGGAACTCATTCGCGAAGAAACGCTCCACATCCGCGGGTGTCTGCAGCGAGGAGAAGCCGGGACTGCCTTCCCGGGCGAGAAAGAGCGTGCAGGTGAAGCTGCCGTCCAGGTTCGGCAGTGCGATGAGCATGAACGAACGCCGCGGCCAGATGTGCAGCGCGTGCTTCTCGAGCCGGTGACTGCCGTCAGGATTCGGTGGAATGTGCAGTTCCTTGTAGTCGTGCGGCAGGTAATCCACCGTGGCTGCGAATCCGTCGAGTTTCTCCATGCTGCGGCGAATCGGGGAGCCGGCCCCGTCGCTCGCGATGACCGTCGCCGCCTGCCCGGTAGAGGCTTCACCCGTCACCTCGTCAGTGAACTGCACGAGACCGCGTGCGAGATCCATGCCGTCGCATCGCTGGTGGAATGTCATCGTGACGCCCTCATGCCGCTCGGCGAGATCCATCATGCGCATGTTCAGCTCTCCGCGCGACACCGAATAAATCACTTCGCTGTCGTCTTTCCCGTACGGCTGGAATGTGAGTTCGCCGTCGACAGCATGCATCATGCGACCGCGCATGGGGATGGCGAGCTGCATGATGTCGTCACGCAGCCCGACTTCACTGAGCGCATGAATCCCGCGTGTCGAAAGTGCGAGATTGATCGAGCGCCCCGCGCTGATCGTTTCGCGCCGCATGTCGGGGCGGCGTTCGCGCACGTCGACGCGGAAGCCGCGCTTCGCCAGGTAGACGGAAAGCAGGGAGCCGGCAAGTCCTGCGCCGACGAGAAGAATGCGCTGCGGGGTATCGTTCATGCGGGACCTGTCACCTGTATCATCGGTCATTGAAGTATGCGTGGAAGAGCGCGGCGAAGCGGGCCACGTCCGCGAAGCTGTTGTACAGCGGCACCGGTGCGACGCGGATGACATCCGGTTCGCGCCAGTCGCAGATCACGTCGTTCGCCGCGAGATGGTCGAACAGCGCGCGACCGTCGCGGTCGATGCGCAGTGAGAGCTGGCAGCCGCGCTGCGCGGGATCGGAAGGCGTGATGACATGCCATGCGTCACGCGACTGTGCGTGAAGCAGGAATTCGAGATAGCCGGTCAGGCGCAGGCTCTTCGCCCGCAGTGCGTCCATTCCCGCTTCGGCGAACATGTCGGTGGAGGCGCGCAGGGCGGCCAGGGGAAGAATGGACTGGTTGCTCAGCTGCCATCCCTCGGCGCCGCGCATGGGGACGAAATCCGGCGGCATCGCGAAACGGCTGTCGCGGTCATGCCCCCACCAGCCCGCGAAGCGCGGGAGTGTGCTGTCGTCCGCATGGCGCGCGTGCACGAAGCAGCCGGCGGTGCTGCCGGGACCGGCGTTCAGATACTTGTACGAACACCAGGCCGCGAAATCCACATCCCAGTCATGCAGCTGCAGCGGCACATTCCCGGCCGCGTGGGCACAGTCGATGCCGACCGTCACACCTGCCTTTCGCGCGTGTGCGGTGATCGTGCCGATGTCGAAGAGCTGTCCGTTGTAGTAGTTGACGCCCCCGAGCAGCAGCAGGGCGGCCGTGTCACGGTGCCGGTCGATGGTCTCGAGCACCGTGTCCGTGCGGAAGCGCCCGTCCTCCCCGATAGGGATTTCCACCATGGCGTCTGCGGGATCGTAGCCATGGAAACGCAGCTGCGACGCGACGGCGTACTGGTCGCTGGGAAACGCGCGCGCTTCGATGATGATTTTGTGTCGCGCAGACGTGGGACGGTAGAACGAGACCATCATCAGGTGCAGGTTCACCGTGAGGGTGTTCATCACCACGACTTCTTCCGCTGCGGCGCCCACGATGGCGGCGGTGTTCTCGGCGAGAAATTCGTGATAGGGCATCCAGGGATGCCGCGCGTGGAAATGCCCTTCCACGCCGAGTCGCGCCCAGTCTTCGAGCTCCTCCGCGATGAAGCGGGCAGTCGTTTTCGGCTGAAGTCCCAGGGAATTGCCGCAGAAATACACCGCGGCCGCTCCATCCCTGCCCGGTGGCAGGTGAAAGCGCGAGCGGAAATCGCGCAGCGGATCCTCGGCGTCGGCGCGTGCGGCCCAGGACGAATCGGTGGAGTACCGTGCTGTCTCGTTGCTCATAGTGTCCGTCTTGTGTCGATGGGGAAAAGAACAGGCCGGCTCGGCGCTGCATCGGCGACGAAGGGTGCCAGCTGCAGATCGAGAAAATACCTGCCGTCCGGGATGCGATCGGGGACGTATATCATTTCGGTGACGGTACGCATCGAGTGCTGCTGTGGATCGACGTCGTGGCTTCCCTGCGTGACATCCCAGAAGAGATGATGCGCACTCAGCCTGCCTTCGTCGCGTGCCCTGTCGAGCGAGGGAATGTCCACGAGTATATGCTCGACGCCGTGCGCATTGATGACGTGCATGGCTTCGATGCTCAGGAAAGGCGGGGGATGTTCCGCATACCGCCGCTGCATTTTGGAGATGTCGTTCGGCAGGGTGCGGATCACCAGTGCGTCGAGGAAAAGCGGGTTCGCGCCCGCAAGGGCGTTCTGCAATGCGGCGGACGAAATGATGTGGTCTTCCTCGTCCTTGACGAGGAAATAGGAATCCGCGCTGAACAGCGCCTGTTCGGGCTGCACGGTGATCAATGTCGCCGGACGCAGTCCTGGCTGCAGCACCGCTTCGACGGAAATGCGGGCGTCGCTGATATGTCCCACGCACTCGGTATGGGTGCCGTTGCAGTGGGGGGTGAGTGTCACGGTTTCGAAATTGCAGCCACCACCGCGGCGCGTGTCGCCGATGAAACCGCCGTCCTCGTAGGTGCGGGAAGCGGCGTCAGGCACGTCGTAGCTGTTGGGCTGCGCACCGTTGAAATCCAGCGGAATCGCGATGCTCTCGCCGCGGTCGAGACGGACCGCGAGCCGTTCGTCTCCGAGTTGTATCGACGCTGTCATGTGATAAAACGCTCCTTCTCGACCTGCAGCCATTCGAGCGCGTTTTCCCCGAGCAGCCGTGCCTTCCGTTCCGCGCTGAAATCCGTCATCGATTCGATCAGGGCGCCGGGATGTTCCTCGCCGAGGGGAAAAGGGTAGTCGGAACCCAGCGTGACCCGGTCGGCGCCGACCAGATCGACGACGTAGCGGAGCATCGCCGGGTCGTGCACGAGGGAATCGAGCCAGAAGCGGCCGAGGTACGCGCGGGGATTGACCGCGTTGTCGATGGCGACCAGGTCGGGGCGCACATGGAAGCCGTGCTCGATGCGGCCGATGGTCGCAGGGAAGGAACCGCCGCCGTGCGCGAAATTGACGCGCAGTGCGGGCAGTCGTTCGAGCACGCCGCCGAATATCATCGAGCAGATGGCGCGTGAGGTTTCGGCCGGCATGGCGACGAGCCAGGGCAGCCAGTAGCGGCGCATTGCGTCGCGTCCCATCATGTCCCAGGGATGTACGAACACGGCAGCGCCGAGATCGGACGCGGCTTCAAAGAACGGGAAAAGTGCGGGGTCGTTGAGATTCATGTTGTCGACGTGGGTGCCGATTTCCACGCCGGGCATGCCGAGTTCGCGCACGGCGCGCTCGAGTTCGCGAATGGCGAGTGCCGTGTCCTGCAGCGGTACGGTGCACAGACCGACGAAACGCGTGGGATTATCGGCGACGGTGGCCGCGATATGGTCGTTGAGTATCTGCGCGAGATCGGCTGCGTGGGCGGGCTTCGCCCAGTAACTGAACATGATGGGAACGGTGGACAGGACCTGCACGTGCACGCCGTCGCGGTCGCAGTCGTGCATCCGTACCGCCGGGTCCCAGGAATTCGCATGGAACGTGCGGAAATGTTTGCAGTTGACCATCATATGTGCCGATCCGTCGGGCTGCGGTTCGAAACCCGGGAAGCCCGGTGTGCCGTAGCGCGCGGTGAGATCAGGCCACGACGGCGGCAGAATATGTGTGTGTACGTCGACTTTGAACATCGAAAGATTCCGTGTGTGCTGTGTGAATTATTGCGGTGCCTGCATGACGGCCCCGCAGCGGCTGCAGCTGCGGTGTTCCTCGGAGGCGAAGAAACGGTTCATGATGGGCGGCAGCTGCGTGACGATGTTTTCCAGCGTGAAATACTCTTCGTACAGCTTGTCGCCGCATTGCTCGCAAAACCACATGAAACCGTCCTTTTCACCGGGGAGACGCTTGCGCTCGATTACGAGTCCGACGGTGTCCGCCGGTCGCTGCGGCGAATGGGGCACCCGCGCGGGGAGGAGGAAGATATCGCCTTCACGGATGGAGACGTCCCGCGGCGTGCCATTGTCGATGACCTTGAGCGTGATGTCGCCCTCGACCTGGTAGAAAAACTCCTCGCCCTCGTTATAGTGGTAGTCCTTGCGCGCGTTCGGTCCGCCGACGACCATGACGATGAATTCGGCGTTCTCGAAGACCTGGCGGTTTCCCACCGGCGGTTTGAGCAGGTGGCGGTGTTCGCCTATCCATTCGCGGAAATTGAATCCCTGCAGTGTATACATGTCGCGTCCTTTCTCAGATGGTAGCGATACATTTGAGTTCGATGGCAATGGGTGTGGGCAGCGCGTTGATTTCGACCGTGGTGCGGCAGGGACGGTTGTCCGCGAAATATTCCGCATACACACGGTTGTACGTCGCGAAGTCGTCTTTCATGTTGGTGAGAAAGACCGTCACGTCGACGAGGCGGTTCCAGTCCGATCCCGCTTCCTCGAGTATGGCGCGCACGTTGCCAAAGACGGAGTGGCACTGCGCCTCGATGTCGTAGGAGCGTATGTCGCCGTCAGGACCGAGCTCCACGCCGGGAATGTCATCCGTGCCGCGCTGCCGCGGACCGACGCCGGAAAGAAACAGCAGATTCCCGACGCGGCGGGCGTGCGGGTACAGTCCCACGGGCTCCGGGGCACGGCCCGATTCAAACATCTCGTTGTGTTCGCTCATGGCGCTTCCTTCAGAGTTTGACACAGATATTCCTCGCTTCGGTGAAGAAGCGCAACGCCTCCCAGCCGCCTTCCCGTCCCACGCCGGACTGCTTCATGCCGCCGAAGGGAGTGCGCAGGTCGCGCAGCATCCAGCAATTGATCCAGACGATGCCTGTCTGCAGGTGTGCGGCGACGCGATGCGCGCGGGTGATGTCCTGCGTCCACACCGAGGCCGCCAGTCCATAGGGAGTGCTGTTCGCCATCGCAAGCACGTCCTCTTCGCCGTCGAAGGGCAGCAGCGTGGCGACGGGACCGAATATTTCTTCCTGGTTGGTCCGGCACTGGAAGGGGAGGTCCTCGATCACGGCGGGGGAAATGAACCAGCCGTCCGCGCAGCGTCCTTCGGGACGCACGCGTTCACCGCCGCAGAGCACGCGTCCGCCTTCCTCACGGGCGAGGGCGACGTACCCGAGCACTTTCTGCATGTGCTCCTCTGACACGACCGCGCCCTGTGCCGTCCCTTCGTCGAGAGGGTCGCCGACGCGGAGCGCGCGGACGCGGTCGACGAAGGCGTCACGAAACGTTTCGTAGAGAGGGCGCTCGATGAAGATGCGCGATCCGCAGAGACAGATCTCTCCCTGGTTGGAGAACGCGCTGCGCACGACGGTATCGAGCATGGCGTCGAAGTCGCAGTCCGCGAATACCAGCGTCGGATTTTTGCCGCCGAGTTCCAGTGACAGTTTCTTGAACATCGGTGCGGCGGTGCGCGCGATCTGCGCGCCGGTCTGCGTTCCCCCGGTGAAGGATATGGCCGGGATGTCCGGATGCGCCGTGATGGCGGCGCCGACCTCGGCACCGCGGCCATGCACGATGTTGAGCACGCCGGGAGGGAGTCCCGCGTCGATGCAGATCTGTGACAGCCGGAAGGCGGTCATCGGCGTGATTTCAGAGGGTTTTGCCACGACCGTGTTCCCTGCGGCCAGGGCCGGGGCGATTTTCCATGTGAACAGGTAGAGCGGCAGGTTCCACGGAGAGATGCAGCCCGCCACGCCGATGGGCTGACGCAGCGTGTAATTGATCGCCTCGGTGTCGGTGGCATGTGCCTCGCTGGACGCGTGCAGGATGGCGGTTGCGAAAAAGCGGAAGTTCTTCGCCGCGCGCGGGATGTCCACGCTGGTTGCGAGCTGCAGCGGCTTGCCGTTGTCGCGGGACTCCGCGGCGGCCAGGTCATCCCGCTGCTCTTCGATGCTGTCCGCGATGCGCAGCAGGTGCCGCGCACGTTCTTCCGCGGGCATAGCCGCCCACGCCGGAAACGCCTCGCGCGCGGCTTTCGCCGCTGCGTCCACATCTGCCGGAGTGGAGTCCGGCAGGCGGGCGTAGACAGCGCCCGTTGCGGGTTCGTGCACGGGCATCCATGCCCCGCCGAGCGGATCGGACAGTGCGCCCTGTATGTAATTCTGCAGCTGTTCCATGCGTGCTCCTCCCGTGTGACGGAAGCACCGCAGCGGAATCGGCGTGCCGCTGCGGTGAAAATACGTGTTCGGATTGCCTGAGAAATAAGATACACCCGGGCGGGGAAATCACAAATATGCTCGGCTTGCGCCTCGCGCGTGGGCTCGGCTT
>CAJXSA010000095.1 GCA_913060595.1 uncultured Ignavibacteria bacterium | reverse complement strand
AGCTGGGATCGCGAGATCGTGGCACTCATCGCCTATCTGCAGCGTCTCGGAACGGACATCCGTGTGGACTAGGCGCGGAGCACAGACAACATGTTCAAGAACCTTGTGGATTTTACCGGTTTCGAAACGCTCGCCGTTGTGACGATGGTCTTTTTCATGCTGATTTTCGTCGGCGTCGTCATCTGGGCCTTCTTCCTGAAGAAGAAATACGTTTCGAGAATGGAAAATCTTCCCCTCGAATCTGACGAAGGAACAACAACTGCTAACAAGGAGCAGGAATGAGCACGAAGCATCCGAAGGATGAAGTCTTTGAACACGACTTTGACGGCATCCAGGAATATGACAACGATTTGCCCGGCTGGTGGAAGAAGCTGTTCTACGGTACCATCGTTTTCGCGGTACTGTACCTGCTGCACTTCCACGTATTCGGCACCGGCGACCTTCAGCGTACCGAGTACATGAAGGAAATAGATCCGAACTACACCGAACCCATGGTCGAGGTGTCGGGCGGCGTCTTCAACAGCTACACCTCGCCGTTTCTCGCGAAGGAGGAGAACCTCACGCCCCGCGTGCGCGCGGAACTCGACAAGGTTCTCAACGCTCCCTTCGATGAGCAAATGTACCGCGCGATGAGCAAGGCCACGCCGGAGCAGCTCGAAAAGCTGAAAGCCATTTTCCCGGAACTCTACACCAACTTCGAATCCGGGGTCATGACACAGCCCATGGCGCCCATGGCGGGATCGTCGTCGACCATCCCCTCGACCATCACCGAGCCCCTGACAGAAGCCGGACTCATCGCGGACGGCAAAAAGACCTTCGAGGTCCACTGCTTCAGCTGCCACGGCATGGCCGGAGAAGGCGGCATCGGTCCGAATCTCACCGACGAGTACTGGATTCACGGCAACACCATGCAGGACGTTCTGCGCGTCATCTACAAGGGCGTGCCGGCCAAGGGCATGATCGCATGGGAAAAGACACTGTCCCAGGAGCAGATCGAGAACGTGTCCAGTTACGTGCTGGTGACGCTCGCGGGCAGCAACGCCCCGAACGGCAAAGCGCCGCAGGGCGACAAGGTGGAATAATGCGCGGCAGGCGCGGCGGTTCCGTCCTCACGGCGGAACCGTCACCCGCCGCCCTTTCCCGGCGCTGCACCCTCTCCGGGCGCATGCGCATCGTATATGTAGCTGAGGGCGCAGAGAGCCAAAATTCAGGAACATCCTGAGCGAAAGGAATACTATGGAAGCACATGATCCCGCGGAAGTCGAAAAGAAAGCGGAGGTCACATTCAGGGACAGGATCGCGACGGTCAATGAAGAAGGGGGACGCAACTGGGTGTACCCGAAGAAGCCCGACGGGCGCTTCTACACCTGGCGGAAAATCGTCAGCTACCTCCTGCTCGCTTTCCTCATCCTCGCCCCCCTGATCCGCATCAACGGAGAACAGCTCATCCTGCTCAACATACTCGAACGGAAATTCGTCCTTTTCGGCGTGACGTTCTGGCCGCAGGATTTCCACCTCTTCGTGCTCATCATGATTGCGACGGTGGTGTTCATATTCCTCTTCACCGCCGTGTACGGGCGCATTTTCTGCGGCTGGGTCTGTCCGCAGACCATTTTCATGGAAATGGTGTTCCGCCGCATCGAGTACCTGATTGAAGGCGACGCCCAGCAGCAGCGCGCGCTCAACGCGGCACCATGGACCATGAGCAAGATTCTCAAGAAATGGTCGAAGCAGCTGATTTTCTTCGGCATCGCATTTTTCATCAGCAACCTGTTCCTCTCGTACATCATCGGCATGGACCAGCTGCTGGTGATCGTCAGCGAACCGCCTTCGCAGCATCTCGGCGGCTTCATCGCCATCTTGCTCTTCTCGGGGGCCTTCTATTTCGTCTTCGCCTGGTTCCGCGAGCAGGTCTGCACGCTGGTCTGTCCATACGGACGACTGCAGTCGGTGCTCCTCGATGAAAACTCCGTGGTCATCTCCTATGATTTCGAGCGCGGAGAGACCCGCAAGAAATTTCGCAAGAGCGATCCGCGAGAGGACGCCGGACACTGCGTGGACTGCCATCAGTGCGTTGTCGTGTGTCCCACCGGCATCGACATCCGCAACGGCACACAGCTCGAGTGCATCAACTGCACCGCCTGCATCGACGCCTGCGACAATGTCATGGACAAAGTGGGCTTCCCTCGCGGCCTGATCCGCTACGCGTCCTACAACGCCATCGCCACGGGCAGCAAGAAAATCTTCACCACGCGCGTCATCGCCTACACGGCCGTGCTGACCATCATCGTCGGTGCGCTGCTCTTCCTCTTCTCGGCGCGGGCGGACGTGGAAACCACCATTCTCCGCGCGCCCGGCACGCTGTACATCGCGCAGGGCGACGACGCGGTGCGCAACCTGTTCACTATCAAGGTCGTCAACAAAACCCGTGAGTCGCTCCCGATCGAGCTGAAACTGCTCAGTCACGAGGGCACGCTGCAGATCGTCGGCACCGCGGAAGTGACCGCCGCACCCACGGGCATCGCCGAAACGGCGTTCTTCATCGATCTCGACCGCGCACAGCTTGACGGTGTCAAGACGCCCATCACCATCGGTGTGTACTCGAACGGCCGCCTGCTCGAGGAAGTGGACACCGGCTTCATGGGGCCCGCGCAATGAGCAAGGAGAAAAAGGCGCGGCAGCCGTGGGCCATCGGCATCACCGTGGTGATCGTTGTGTTCCTCATCGTGACCATCACCGGGGCCATCCTCGTCAGCCAGCAGGAATATTCGCTGGTGACGGAGAATTACTACGAAAAGGATCTCGCCTATCAGCAGGAGATCGACACGCGCATGCGAACGCGTGACCTCGCCGAGAAGCCGGTCATCGCGCTGGATCGTGCGGCGAAATCCTGCAGCATCACCTTCCCTGCACGCGAGCACTACGATAGCGTGCAGGGGACGGTCACCTTCTTCCGGATTTCAAGCGCGCGCGGAGATCACGTTGTGCCGCTCGAACTCGCAGGCAACGGCACGCAGCACATTTCCGTCAGCGGACTGGCGCCGGGACAGTGGATACTGAAGCTGCGCTGGAAGGAGAACGACCGGGAATATTTCATGGAAGAACGGATGTATCTGCAGAACTGATTCCGTCCTGCGGGACACATGGAGGATTGCAAATGATCTGGTCAGCTTTTGTCATCGGACTCGTTGGCAGCGTGCATTGCCTCGGCATGTGCGGCCCCATCGTGCTCGTCCTGCCCGGGGACGTGCGCGAACGCGGACGCTTCTTCGTCAGCCGCGTGCTGTACAATCTCGGCCGGGCGGTGACCTACGCGTTCATGGGTCTCGTCGTCGGCTTCATCGGGCAGAGCATCGCACTGGCGGGATATCAGCAGTGGCTGGGCATTGCGGCCGGTGTGCTGATGATACTTTCCGTGCTTCTGCCCACGAAAACCGCGCGGAAAATCCTCCCCACGAAACAGTATGATAGGGCGCTTGAGGCCCTGAAGTCCCGTCTTGGCAAATTGCTCGCCAACACCTCGCAGTCCTCCCTTTTCACCATAGGCATTCTCAACGGCTTCCTCCCCTGCGGACTGGTGTACATGGCGCTCGCAGGCTCCCTTGCGATGGGCAGCGCCATCGGCGGCGCCGCCTACATGTTCCTGTTCGGACTCGGCACCCTGCCGCTGCTTTTTGCGGCCTCCTATGCCGGCGGCATGATCACCGGGGAAATGCGGCGGAAAATCAACCGCCTCATCCCTGTGGGCGTATTCCTGCTGGGAACGCTGTTCATTTTGCGGGGGCTCTCCCTCGGCATCCCGTTCATCAGTCCCGACATGGACATGATGAAGAAAAAAGGGAGCATGAAGCCCGACCGTGCGCAGGTCGAACTCATGCAGGGCGAAACGCCGCCCTGCTGCAAATAATCACACCGGTACGCGCATCGCGTCGAGCGATGCGTTGATCATCGCGGCCTGATCCTCACCCACCTGCCGCGACACCGGACCGATCACTTCCTCGAAATCCCCTATCGTCTGCAGCAGCTGCAGTCCCGCGGCCGTGATACGCACCGCCACGCGCCTGCGGTCGTGCCTGTCGGCGGACCGTTCGACCAGTCCCTTGATTCGCAGACGTTCGACCAGGCGTGACGTGTCCGACATCTTGTCGAGCATACGCTCCTGCAGCAGGGAGATGGTCGCGGGATTCGGGTGCTGTCCGCGGAGGATGCGCAGGATATTGAACTGCGCGATGGTGACTCCATGCGGCTTGAGCACCGCGCTCAGACGCGACACAAGCCAGCCGTGAGTATAGAGTATATTCACGGCCAGCTTGTGCCACTCGCTTTTGAAGCGCTGCTGGTGAATCTCTTCTTCCAGCGTCATGACTTTTCTTGCTTGAGCTGCACGTCGATGTCGAGGCGCACTTCCTTGCCGACCACGGCGCCGCCCATCTCCGTCATCTTGTTCCACTTCAGGTTATAGTCGAAGCGGTTCACCGCCCCTGTCATCTTGAAACCGGCCTTGGTGTTGCCCCAGGGATCCTGCACCGTGCCGTTGTGCTTCACGTCGAGCTCGACCTGCCTGGTCACGTCGCGAATCGTCAGATCGCCCAGCAGCTTGTAGGTGTTCTTGCCGGTCTTCTTCATCGACTTCGAGACGAATGTCATCTTCGGGAATTTTTCCGCGTTGAAGAAATCATCCGACTTGAGATGACCGTCGCGTTTCTCGTTGTCGGTGTCGATGCTCGCCACGTCCACGGTGAACTTCACGGACGCACCAGAAAAATCCTCACCCTTCGTTTTGACCGCGCCCTCATAGCTGTTGAAATGTCCCTCGACCTCGGAAATCACGAGATGGGTCACCTCGAAGCCGATCGTCGTATGCGAATTGTCGAACGACCAGTTCGACTGCGCCGATGCGGAAAGGGTGAAAGCAACAAAAAGCGCCGGAATGAGCAAAAAGCGTTTCATACGAAACTCCTATGTAAAATGATGTTTTGCTGTGATGGATATTTTTCAAACTCTTATACATGTTACAACATGCAATAGCGGCGCCGAAGTTCCCTCCCGGTGAATTATTCCTCACCGGTGAGAAATAATTCATATCGCGGCGAATTACCTCATACCGCCGAGTAATTGGTCGTGCCACCGCGAATTACTACTCACCGGTGAGAAATAACTCCTTCCCCGGCGAGATATTTCCCGATTTTCGAGAAAATCTCGCTTTCAGCCCGCTTCCGGCAGCCGGGCTTCTTTTTCATTGTGGAAGATCTTGTTGCGGCCTGCGCGCTGGGCTTCAAAAACAGAGTGTTTTGCGCGTTGAATCAGGTCCTCGACGGTCTCCGCGTCGTTCGGAAAGCCGACCACACCGCAGCTGACCGTCGTCACCAGGTCGAACTCCGTGAATGTATGGCCGCGGATGGCATCGCAGAGGGTCTCCGCCACATGCAGGGTTTCTTCCACACCGGTACCGGGGAGCATCACGATCAGTTCGTCGGCACCGTAGCGACAGGCGGAATCGTAGGTACGCAGATTCTGCCGCAGCAGTCCGCCGAACTCCCGCAGAAACGCTTTGCGCGCGTCCCCGCCGTACGTGTTCGCGATGCGCTTGTAATTGTCGATGTCCATCATGATGAGGCCCAGCGGTTCTCCCGCACTCTGCGCGCGGTCCAGGTTCTGCTGCAGCTGCTCCGAAAACAGTGAGTACCGTTGCAGTTCCGTTTCATGATCCACGCGGTCGAGACGCAGGTTCTCCTCATACAGCCGGTTCTGGTAATACGCCAGCGCGGCGAGACGTGCGAAGGCCTGCATGACCGGAACATCATCGTCGGTGAAGGTGTCGCGCAGGTCGCTGTCGGCGTACAGGTAGCCGATGGTCTGGTGGTGCACGGCGATCTGCACGCAGACGCAGGATGCGAAGGGCGCTTCGAGCTCAACGCTCTTCGCGATTTCCGGCAGCAGGCTGGCGTCGGAAATCAGTATGGACCGCCCGGTCCACAGCAGCTCCCCTATCGCTCCGGTTGCGACTTTCTGACGGAACTCCTTGCAGTAGGTGCGGGAAATACCGTGACAGTTTTCGATGCGCAGATACTCGGTTTCCCTGTCGATGAGCACGACGGCGCAGCTGCGGCAGTGATAGAGCCGCACGATGCGGTCGACCACGAAATGGAAGACGCGTTCATAATGTCGGTGGGTGGTGAGAACGGACAGCAGTTCGGAGAAGAACTCCAGGCATTGCGCGGACTTGATTTCCTTCATGGCACACCTCCTCGCCTGTCGTCATTGCGCAGACGTTGATCTATAGTGAGGAAAGAGGATGCGTATGCGCCGGGGAAGGAAACCTGCCCGGAGAAGAGCGACGGGATGTGCGGAGACGACAGTATTGTAGTCGAAGCGGTAGATAATGTCAAGAGAAAACAGAAATCCCGCTCTTTTCGGAGCGGGATTTCTGCCACCACTATTCAATCTTACAGGGAGAGGAAGAATGAATAATCTCTATCACATACAGGAGCGCGGGGCGCTCGTTGGAATCAGTTGTTCTCCACTGCGGCTTCGTTGAGAAGAATCTCGTTGATCGCCTGCACGAAGCTCTCCTTCGGGAGGGCGCCTGCGGCCATCTGCGGCTTGTCGTTTTTCGGCACGAAAAGTATGGAGGGAATGCTGCGGATACCGAACACCGCGGCGAGCTCCTGCTCGGCTTCGGTGTCGATCTTGTAAATGTTCACCTTCCCCTTGTACTCCTCGGCCAGTTCCTCGAGAATGGGGGCCACCATCTTGCAGGGGGCGCACCAGTCCGCGTAGAAGTCTATGATTGCGGGCAGTTCGCCGGAGAATTCCCACTCTTTCTTGTTCTCGTAGTCGAAAACCTTTTTGAGAAACTTCTCTTTCGTCAAATGTTCCATTGCTGAATCTATCCTTTGTTTGATTTCGTGTTCACATTCATCGCCGTACTGAAGATATGATGCACGGTTCCCAGGAAGGATTCAGGGGGTTGCACACGGGAATCGCGCGGCGGCAGCGCCGCTCGATTCCCGTGTGCGTATTCGTTTCCTTCCGCTTCGCTGCAGGAAACGTATTTGCGCGTGCCTCGCTTCGCTCCTCACGCGCGTCGTTGCTCGCCTCCGGCGAGCGAAAATACGCGAACCGCAGGTGAGCAAATACGCGCCGCAGGCGCAAATACGCGTGCCGAAGGCGCGCAATTACACGGAGGGAAGGGAAACGACGAACGTGCTCCCTTCCCCGGGGACGCTTTCGCAGAGGATGCTGCCGTGCATGGTGTCGACGAGCTTCTTGACGATGGAAAGGCCGAGGCCGTTGGAATATTCGCCGCCGGTGGGACGCGCGGAGAGCTTCGCGAATTTCTGATACAGCATGGCGCGATCCTCCTCGGTGAATCCCGGTCCGCTGTCGCGCACGCGCATGACGATACTATTGCCCTCGCGTCCGAGCGAAACCTGCACGGCGCTGCCGGGAGGCGAATACTTGATGGCGTTGGACACGAGGTTGTCGAGTATCTGCTTGACGGCGGAGTCGTCACCGAGCACGGAGACGTCAGCGCGCGCATGTACATCGACGGTGATCTCCTTCTTCTCCGCCCAGCGCGCATGGTCTTCCACCACGCGCGCGAGAATCGGTGCGACCGGCACGGCTTCGGAATCGAGCTGCATGCGCCCGGATTCGAGACGATTGATGTCGAGCAGGTTCTTGACCAGGACCAGCAGCTCGTCCGCCGTTTCATAGACCATCACCGCTTTGCGCTGCATGTACTCCACGCTGCGCCCCTCCTCGGTGATGGACTCCGCAAGCATGCGAATACCCCCGATGGGATTGCGCAGGTCATGCGAGACGATGCCCATGAGGTCGTTTTTCTCATTGTTGAGCTGTTCGAGAAGTACATTCTGCCGTGTCAGCTCACGATTGGTCCGTTCGATTTCCGCCGCCTGCCGCTCGAGCATGGCCTCGTGCTTGCGTATCTCGGTGTTGGCCTGTTCGAGCGCCTCGTTTTTCTCCTCGAGAATCTCCGCAGAGCGCTTCTTGAGACGGTAGCGGTTCGCGAGCAGCAGCACGATGACGACCAGCGAGACCGAACCGATGATGAGCATGTTGCGCAGTGAGGCCTGCCGCTCGAGCTCCGCTTTCTGCAAGGCGCGGTCTCGCTCGAGCAGCTCACGCTTCTGATTGAGCAGGCGGATTTCATTGTCCCGCTCCGCCGTCTCGAGCTGCTGCGCGCGAATGCTCGCTTCCTGCTCTTTCAGCTGCAGTTCACTGATGCGTCGGTTGCGGTTGAGCAGTTCGATGTCCTGCTGCTGTTCACGCAGCGTGCGCGCACGATCCTCGAGTTCCATTTCACGGATGCGCTGCTCCTTCTTCAGCAGCTCGTTTTCGCGATCGATGCGCTCGCGCTGCACGAACTCGTAATTCGCCGTCATTTCATTGATGCGTTTCGAGGATTCCTCGTTGAACAGCGAGTCTTTAAGCGCGGTGTACTGCTGATAGTACTGCAGCGCGGCGGAAGGACGGCCCAGCGCCTCCTGTGCGTCGGAGCAGAGCTTGAGCAGATTGCGCTCGACGACACGGGAATTGGTGGCACGGGCCATTTCCAGCGCGCGCGTCGCGATGGCGAAGGCGCGCTCTGCGTCGCGGCGCCGCAGGTGCAGCGTGGCGATGCGCTGCATGGCCTCGGCGAGACCGTGCCGGTCACCGAGGGATTCATACAGCTTCGCGGAATACTCGTAATTCTCCAGGGCGCGTGACCAGGCGCCCAGCAGGTAATGCGTGATGCCGATGTTGAGATACGTGCTCGCAATGCCCGGCCGGTCGCGCAGCTCTTTCTTGATTTCCAGCGAACTCTGAAAACTTCGCAGGGCGTCGTCGTACTTGCCCTGGTCCATGTAGATGACGCCGATATTATTGAAAGAGTACGCAAGTCCACGCTTGTCCGAGGCCATCTGAAAGTAGCGCACGGCGCGGAGGTGATAGCGCAGCGCACGGTCCTCGTCGTCGAGCCGTCCATGCACGATGCCAATGTTCGACAGCAGCGCGGCCATGCCCTGCTGATCCTCCATCTCCTCTTTCAGTTTCAGCGCCTTGAGAAAGAAGTTGAGCGCGCGCACCCAGCTGCCCTGCTGCGCGTAGCTGATGCCGGAACTCGCAAAGGCGTTGGCCAGGCCGGGGTTGTCGCCGATGCCGCGCGCGAGCTCTTCCGCGCGCTGTGAAATGGAGATGGATTTCTCGGGATCGGTTTTCCGGTATTCCTGGGCGAGATCGAGCATCAGTCGCACGGTGACCGAATCGCGCAGGCCGCGGGCGTCGCGGCTCCGCAGCACGGACTCGAGTCTTGCGACGTCACTGTCCTGCTGCGCATGCGCCGGAACAGCGATGCCAATGAGAAGAACAAGCACGAAAAGCGCTGCAGCATGCCGCATGTCAGTTTCCTCTCGGCGTTGATGATGCGTTCCCGTCTCCCGCTGTCAGCGGATCGCTTCCGTAGCGGCGGATTTCGTCGTAGTCCGAACGTCCGTCGCCGTCGGTGTCCGCGATGCGGGGATCCGTGCGGAAGAGACGGATTTCCTCGTAATCGGTCAGTCCGTCCCGGTCGCTGTCCGCCGCGTTGGGATCGGTGCCGTAGCGCAGCACTTCGTCCTTGTCGCTGATGCCCTCGCCGTCGGAATCCGGCAGCACGGGATTGGTGCGGTGCAGAACCACCTCGTCGCCGTCGTAGAGCCCGTCACCGTCGGTGTCCACTTTCTTGGGATCGGATCCAAGCCTCTTTTCCTCGGCGTCGATGAGACCGTCGTTCTCCGTGTCTTTCTCCAGCGGGTCGGTCCCGTACGAGAGCAGTTCCTCCCTGTCGGTGAGGCCGTCGCCGTCGCTGTCGGCGCGCGTGGGATCAGTGCGGTAGCGCGTCACTTCCACGTAATCGTTCAGCACGTCGCCGTCACTGTCCCAGTGCAGGGGATTGGTCAGGTGAATGCGGACTTCGTCGAAATCACCGAGCCCGTCGCCATCTGTGTCGGCATCGTAGGGATTGGTCCCTGCCTCTTCCTCGGCGTCGTTGCTGAGCGCATCCCCGTCGAAATCGCCGTCGGCGAACAGGTGCCATGTGAGTCCGAGAGACAGTGTCAGGTAGGTGTCGTTGGCCGTTTTCTCACGCGTCGGATTGCCGGGCAGACCCTTGCTCTGCTGCAGCTGTTCGACGAGACGTCCCGAATCGAACGCGTCGAGCTCGCCGCTCATCACGAGGTGTGCGACGGCGCCGATCTGCACCGAGAGGCGGCGGTTGAGATAGACATCCAGTCCCGCCCCGAGCGGCGCGGAGAGCACGCGAATCTGTGCCTCTCCCGGATGCGCAGCGTCACCGTTCCCGTAGTCCTCGGGAGAGAACTGCACCATGCCCGCGCCGGCCTGCACCCAGGGATTGAAATACTGCCCGGGAAAAAGATTCAGGCGCAGCCAGGCCTCTCCGGTGAAAAGATCTGTGCTGCGGTCGACCATGCTGACGTCGCCGAACTGGAATTCATACGTGCCACCCATGCTGCGGCGGTGACGGCGCGTATAGCGGATGGTGGTGGCTTCCCCGCTGAGCCCGAACTCGAGCACGGGTGTCACGGCGAAGCGCAGCTGCAGTCCCGCCGCGGGCCCCACCTGTTCGTCCGTGAATTCACCGAAATACTTGCTCACGCCCCCGCTTCCGGTCAGGGAAAACCGGCCGTCAGCATATCGCGGACGTCCCGGCCATCCGCCTGATGGACGCAGGGCGACCTGCGCGCAGATTTCACCGCCACACAGCAAGACGGCGAGGACAACGGGCGCTATGAATCGGATGAACGGCATGCGGCGCTCAGCGCTGCTCCTCTGCACCGGCAGTCAGCGTCACGATGTACATTTCCACCCGCCGGTTCCGCGCGCGCGCTTCTTCGCTGTCGCCCGTCGCGATGGGATTGCGCTCACCGAATCCCACGGCGCGCAGCCTCTCCCCCGCGACGCCATGCGCAACCAGGAAATCCCGCACCGACGCCGCACGGCGTTCGGACAGCCGCTCGTTGTACCACTCCTCCCCGTCGGTGTCGGTGTGTCCGCGGATTTCCACAACCATCGACGGATAAATCTCGAACAGGCGCACGGCCTCGCGAAGTATCGGTGCGTACTCCTCCCGGAGTTCGTCGCGGTCGAAGGCGAAGGTGATGTTGCTGAACGAAATCATGTCGCCCTGCCGCAGGTGCAGGGAGTCAAGTCGCAGGGGCTTGCGCGTCCCCACGTCTTCAGCCACGGGCTGCACGTGCTGCACACTGCGCCTGCGGTAGCGGGCGTAGGCGTCGGCGCTGCTTTCCCCGGGTCTGCGAGCGAAGGTGCTGTCAAAGCGCGGCAGCGCCGCAACGAGGCTGTCGAGGTCCG